>CAYMJZ010000007.1:0-17524 GCA_964391445.1 Candidatus Woesearchaeota archaeon | reverse complement strand
TATCTCCAGATCATTATGTATTGAATAACAAATTTGAATTGATTGAGCAAAAAGTCTCAGACAAGAAAATTGCTTTGACTAGAAGTTCTAGTGGAAAAACTGAAGAAGTGAAATTGAGTAATGAGATAAGTAATAGAGAAGTTCTTAATGGACATGAACTAAAAGTTTTAGGACAGTATGGGCTCAAGTTGGAGGAACATTATGGTAAACCTCAAGATATTGAATTTGCAATAGATAGGGAAGGGATATTCATTGTTCAATCAAGACCTATTACTACGATTGCTAGGGAGAATAAACAAGAAATAGAAGGGAATATACTACTTTCTGGTTTGGCTGCATCTCCTGGAGTTGCTTCAGGAATTGTAAAAATTATACATTCCCTTGATGAATTAAGCAAAGTTAGCAAAGGAAATGTTCTAGTTACTAAGATGACTAATCCTGATATGGTTGTTGCAATGGCTAAATCTTCTGCAATAATTACTGATGAAGGAGGAGCAACTTCACACGCGGCAATAGTCTCTAGAGAGATGGGTATACCTGCAGTTGTAGGAACAAGAAATTCCACTGAAAGATTAAAGGATGGGCAGCTTGTTACTGTTGATGGCTTTACTGGAAGAGTTTTTGATGGAAAGACTGTTGAGAAGAAAGTTGAAATCAAAAAAATTGTTCCTACAAAGAGAACTAAGATTAAGACAATAGTTGATTTGCCAGATTATGCAGATAGAGCAGCTTTATCTGGAGTTAACGGAGTTGGATTGATTAGACTTGAGACTTTGATTGCTACATCTGGAAAGCATCCTGTGTGGTTTGTTAAAAAGAATAGATTGAATGAGTATGTATCCATTATCAATTCTGGGTTGAAAAAAATAGCTAAACATTTTGAGGAGATGTGGGTTAGAACTTCTGATGTAAGAAGTGACGAATACAGAAACTTGGAAGGTGCTCCGGAGAATGTTGAGATGAATCCTATGCTTGGAGACCATGGAATTAGATTTAGTTTGAAAAATCAAGACTTATTAGAAGCAGAATTTATGGCCATTAAAGAGCTTGCTGATGAGTTCCCTAAGAAAGTGTTCGGAGTTATGTTTCCACAAGTTATTGCAGTCTCTGAAGTAAAAGAAGCAAAAAGAATAGCTTCTAAGATTCATTTTCCTAAAAATGTTAAATTTGGAATAATGGTTGAGACTCCTGCTGCTGTTCAGATAATTAATGATTTGTGTGAAGAGGGAATTGATTTTGTTAGTTTTGGAACGAATGACCTGACTCAATATACTCTTGCTCTTGATAGAAATAATGAGGACGTTCAGAATTTGTATAATGAGTTGAATCCTGCTGTTTTGAATTCTATTTCTTATGTTATTAGAAGATGTAAAAAATATGGTGTTGAGACCTCTATTTGTGGACAAGCAGGAAGTAAACCTGAAATGGTTAAATTTTTACTAAGTGAGGGAATAGATTCCATATCTGTAAATGCAGACGCTGCCCATATGGTTTCTTTATTGATAAATGAAATAGAAAGTAAGGAAATTAAAGTTGAAAAAATTAATAAAAATAGTTCTGAAACTGGAATGATTAAAATAAAGAAAATTGGTTCTGGTCCTGTTGAAACTGGAGTTTCAAAAGCGATTGGAATGCCTGCAATAAGACCAATGTTACAAACTTCTGAGAAGACTTTAATCTCTCATAACGAAGTAATGAAACAAATAGATGGTTGGGCAGGAGATGATTATAATCCTGGAATTTCTGGTTCAAAGAAAGGAGACATTCCTGCTCTAAATGATGCTATCTCTGTATCTAGCGAGGATTTTGCTCCTAAGAAAACTGAAGAAAATATAATGGATATGTCTACAGACGAAATAGAGGTTTTAGATATACCTTTTGAGATACAACAAGATATTCTATTTGATGCAATTATATATTCTGAAGTTGAGAATAATCCTGCTGTAAGAAAGATGCTTCAGCCTCAGCAAGAGCCTAACATGGCTGCTTTAGAAGGCTAATAGTTGTTACTATTAAGTAGATATATAATCGAAAGATTTAAATAGTGCGAACTTCTTAAGTAATTATGACAAAAGTAACATTAGATGATGTGGTTGGCGCTGGTAAAAAGGCTAAGGCTACAGATTCATATAAAGTAAGATTCGAAGAAGCTGGCGGTAGTTTAAACGCTGCTTTAGATGTTGCTGGCATTGATGGAATGGATAGATACAATCCTGCAGGTTACGCTGCCCTTGCTGCCCATTCTGCAGACATGGCTCCTGCTAGACAAAGAAGTTACTTGGAAGGTTTTGCCAATGATGTATTCGCAGAAGTAGTTGGAGCAACTCAACCAAAAATGAGAGCTGCTATTGAAGGAATAAAACCTGAAATCTTAAGACCTTATGTTTTATCTAGAAAGGTCGTTAAGTATAAGGGTGCTGATCAAGAAGTTCTTGATGCTCATGAATCTGCTGCCAAGGCTCAGAAAGTTTTGTCAGATGAAGGAGAATTAAGAAAAGCCTCCGGTGCTTATGAAAACAAACTTTTAGATGCTACTAAAAAGAATTCTTTAAAGGGAGCTGTTGCATGGGTTTTGAAGAATAACCCTGGTGTGGGAATAGGAGCAGTTCAGAAAGAAGCAGCTGAAAAATTGAAGAAGTTTAATGATCTTGATGGAGATAGGATCGCAAGTTATGTCTTTGGAAGATATGGAGCATTAAACAATAAAGATAAGGCTGCTGAGGCATATGAAATAGCTAAGGCGCTTGCAGATAGTCAATAATTATTTTTTATTTTGATCTTGATTTTTGAAAAGTGTATCTGGCGAACACTTTTACAATCAAAAAACTCAACTAGAACTTTTTTGATTTTTACGCGCTTCTATTAATTTATCTATAATTTCAACCATTTTTTTCATAAATAGTTCTGCTTTTCCTTGCCATTCTTCTATGTCTGCAGCCTTGACTATTCTGACTTCACCATGAGCTATCTGTTTATGAAGAATGAAGATATTGTGGTACCATTTAACGAAATCAGATTTTAGGACTCCGGTTTCGACGAAGCTTTCGTGCAACATTTTTGTAATATGTTCAGGAGAAGGAGGTAATTTTCCTAGAGTGATTAGAGCGGCTTGAGCTGCTTCAACCATACACCAATAAACTCCTTCTACTGCTCCTAACATAGACATTTTTGACCTTGTCAAATGATAAGGAGACCTTTGTAATGAAGCATAAACTGCCTCAGGAGTCGAATGTATCTTGCCTTGAATCATAAGGGATTTTATCGGAGTAAAGAATCCCCCTATGTCTATCAGAACTTGACCTTGTCTGACTATGTTCAATACAACAGGGTCGCCGTGCATTAAATCGCGCCACCAAGTTGTTAGACGTATAGTGTTTATGTGAAGATCTTTAGAATAATTTTGTTCTGCAATTAATTTTCCTAGCTCTTCTCTATACCATGCAGTAAGTTCCATATCCCAGTTTATTGCAGCATCATCTAAAATTATTACAATATCTATGTCTGATCCTGGTTTAACCTCGTTAGTTGTTTGAGAACCGAATAAAACAGTTGCTTTTACAAGATGGTCGAATTTTCTATGAACTTTCGTGGCAAAGTCCATTGCTATTTCTTTATCCGTTCTGAATTTAGAGTAATTCTTCTTTTCAGACTTTGGCTTATTAGAACTATTTTTTTCTTTTTTCATCATCCCTCTTATTGTCATCACGGAGAAGTATTATTTAAACATTATCTATAATTATCTTCAGGAGAGTATTTTTGTTCCTGTTTAACATTTTTATCTTTTTCACCAACAATAATGAACCCTCCAGCAGTTATTGCGAGGTTTACTAATGTGAATAAAATAATACCTTTTCTTGTTTTTCTTTCATCTTTTAAGTCAAAATAATTTATTGGGCAATAGTAATCCATGGTTTTATGAAGTCTTTTTCGTATTAATAATTATCTATTAGAGGAATTGACTCTTTCTATTAACTGTTCTAACTTGAATTCTAAGTTCTCTAGTCTCCATTTTAGGTCTTTGATTTCTGAGTTGTCTTTAACTTCACTATTTTCTTGTGTTTGTTGAATTGTAGAATTTGAAGAGCCTATAGAGGCAAAATCGCTAAGGAAATTTGTAACTTGAGATGTTTCTGGTTTTGTTTCTCGGGCATTTTGAATTTGAGGAGATTGAGTTATTGGATTTTGAGTCTGATTATTTTGACTTAAATCAAAATAACCGTCTTTTGAGATTTTTACTTCTTCGTGTTTTTCTTTATCTGGGAGTTTGATTAATTTCTTTCTATGAAGTTCTGGAATATCTAGTATATCGATGCTTTCCCTCTTTCTAAACATCTTATTTTCAGACATTTATTCTATATAAATACTAGTTAAGAACCTTTAAATAAATGGCAATAGTCTTTAATTAAAAGAAGATGGCTGATATTCATAAATTGATTGCCGCGATAAGTCCTGAAACTTATTGCAAGAAAACTAAGAATGTTGATGGTGAAGAGATTGATTTAGTTAAGGAAGTAAGAAAATTAGTAAAACAAGAAGGTTATAGTGAAAATGTATTTGAACTTGTTGATCCAATAAAATCTTCTGACTCACCTCTTTTCAATTATGATGATGCTAAAGCAGATGCTCTTAATTTGTGGGGATTAAAGTCTCCAAAGGAAGAGCACAAATTAGTTTATGACTCTCCTGCTGAAAGTCTTGAACCTATTTACTTCTGGTTACTTGATTTTATGCAAGGACCTTACAAAAAAATAGATAAAATAACAGATAATTTTGTTGCATCTCCTGGATCTGGACATTTCTCAGAGATGCAGGGAAAAGCTACTCAAATGCAACAAGAAGCTTCAAGAACAATGGGAAATGTGAACACAGTTTTGAAGTCTGTTTTGAATTTAGTCTATGACTTGAAAGAATTTAGAATTAGACTTAAGCCTTACAAAACATATTTTGATGAAAAAACTAGCAAGGATGAAAAATTTAAACAACTTTTATCTTTGAAACAAATATGGCTAGATAATGTGGATATTAGAAAAGGAAGAGGAAGTATTAATGCTTTATCTTCAGGAGAGCTTGATTTTGTAACATTAAGGGATGCTTTCATGTCAATTAGAGATTTAGAACATGCTGGAAAGAAGCCGGATGATGGAGGTCTTGATTTGAATGATAGGGTTAGAAGAATACTTGTACAGAGAGCTCAGGAATTCTTTTTGTGGGTAAATGAGTCTTATACATCACTTAAGCAACGATACGAGATTGAAAGAAATTATCTTAAATCTCAAGTCAATATGCTTAAGTTATATGCTAAATGGGTTAAGCCATATTTAGTTGCTGCTCAGAAACTTGCTCAGAACATGGAGAACAAAAGTGCTGCTTTAGTTACGGCTTTCAATACGATGATTTTAGAGCTTAAAATTATGGCTACAAAAGAGTACGATATCAAAGACGATGTTGCTGCAGGATTATTGCCTGATTTGTTTAATAATTATGATGGGAAATTAGGAAGAGAATACCATAAAGTTTTGATTTTGGAATTAGATTTTAGAAGCATTCCTCAAAGAGTTTCTCAAAGAGGGGACTGGTCATTTGGAGGAAAGGCAGAAATAAAATTTACTAGTTATTGCCTCAATAAGGAAGAGCTTAAAGTTCTAAATGCTGAATTAGCAAAAGATGACATGAAGAGTATGCTTTCTCTTGTTGAAGGAGTGACTAAAGAGAGCCTTGACCAAATGGATAAAGAAATTAGAGCATTAATAGAAAATAAGGAAGAGTCTGATATAGTAAAGGAAGATAAAGAAAAAGCTGAAAAAGATAAAGTGAAAAAAGAATCGGGTAAGGGAGATGATTTTGGATTGAAGGCATTATTTTCTGCATTTAAGTTTAAGAAACCAAAGAAGAAAGAGTTTGATATTAAGGAAGATATTATTCCCGAACCAGATAATGAATATGAACAAGTCGTAAGATCTCAGTGTGCTATTGATTCCAGATCTATGTGCTTTACAATATTTGATACTTATAAGAAAGCACATGGTATGCCTTCACATGCAAATCCTTTTGATGCTATTTAGTAAAACTTTTAAGTTTTGATTTTATGTATATTTATGCCACAAATTAAAGAAATAAGGAAATTAGGAATAGAGATAAAAGAAGTCCCTAAAGAGAAAAAGGTTGAATCTATTGATGATGAATTTGAAGAAGAAGAGGTTGATAATTCTCCAAATTTTTCTTTTTCATCTAGAAGAACAAACAAAACTTCTACTCTTGAGGCAACTGAATCTAGACAAGATACTTTTGAAAATAGGCAAGAAAGAATATCTAAAGAAGATAGAAATGAAATTAATTTTAGACCCTCTTATACTGGAGGAGGAAATCCTTACAAGAGCAATGCTTATACTCCTGTTGGTTCGGCAGAATCATCTTCTAAGACAAGAGATTTAGGGGAAAGAGGTCTTGGAAATGAAAGAAATCTTGATAATGGAATGGAGCGTAATGATGGGGGAAATATGGAAAGGAATTATGCTGGAGAGAAGGATCAAAATAGAGATAGAAAGAGAAACCTAATGTAAGGTTTTTATATATTCATCAATTATAATTGCTGATGATTCCAAAAATAGATTTTAAGTATTCTTATGTTTATGACGATCTTTTTAGAAATTCTTTAGAATTGAAAAAACTTCTTAAGAGACAAGGTAAAAAATATCCTTCTCCTACTGAGATTATAGAATTTATGGAAGATCTTGAGATTGTTTGGAAGACTGAAGGAAACAAAATATTGGAGGAGATGAGTAATATCTCTGGAATTAAGTGGAAGATTAGAAATATCTCTTGTTATATTGCAGGAGCGTGCAGGCCAATGTCTGATCCTTTAACTATTAAAATATGCAATGATATTACTCATGGAATTGATATATTAACCCATGAATTAATTCATCATCTTCAATCTACTGTTTCAGATAAAAAATGGGATAAGTGGCAAAAATATTTAGATGAGAAATATCCAAGAGAGACTAAGACTACTAAAGATCATATTTTCTTGAATGCTGTTCATATGGCTTTGTATCTTCAATTATTTGGAGCCGATAGATTAATGAGAGATATGTGGAATTCAAATGTTTCTAACGATTATAAGAGGTCTTGGGAGATTGTAGAAAAGGAAGGCCCTGACAAAATAGTAAATAAGTTTAGGCAGATTATAAGATAGAGTTTATATATTCTAAATGGATAGTTTTAAGGAGGTGTTTAATGGCTAGTTACGAGACTTTTTTTCCAGAAAATGGTTCTAGTTATCCTTTTGAACAACCTTATGGCGGATTTGTAGGCAGTAAGGCATATCATCCTTCTGTTAGAGATATGGCCTACCCAACAGACCCATTGACTGCTAATCAGCTGAAGAAAGTTTCTGATAAAATTAATACTGGTGCACAGACAATAGAAGTTTCTGGTTTGGGATTGACAGGTGCTGGACCTATGAAACACTTGGCTTCCATTCCAAAACAACATTGGAAGGAAATAGATAGATTAAGGCAACTAACTGGAGTCGAATTAACTTTTCATGGACCTTTAGTTGAATCTACTGGATTTTCAAGAGGAAACTGGTCTGAAGAACAAAGAATAGAAGCTGAAAAACAGATGAAGGCAGCTGTTGAGCTTGCTCAGCAAATGAATTCTAACAAAAATGATAAGAAAGGAGTTGTTATGACTTTTCATTCTAACAATGGGTTGCCTGAAGTTGAAAGAAAAGTAATGGTTGAAGATGAAAAAGGAAATAGAAAGGAAGAGCTTGCGAGTATGTCTGTATACAATCCTTGGACTGGAGAGATTGGAACACTCCCCTTTAACAAAAGATATAGTAATTTTGATAAAAAAGAAGAGAAAGTTGAAGATAGATTTAATGAGTTTAATAAAGAAAGATGGAACAATAAAGTTGAGGCAGTTGTTGTTAATAGTACTAGGGTAAATCGAGAAATTATTGAAGCATTAACTAATGCTAAAGAAGAAGATGCTAAAATAAAAGAGATTGCTCCTGAATATTCTGGAAGTTTGTTTGATGGATACAAAGTATATGGTAAGAATTATGAACAATATCAAAAAGATTTAGAAGAAATAAGAAAACAAAATCCAGAAGTTGCAGGTAAAATAAACAACGCTGTTTCTAATTTGCAAAACGCAGATTTTTTTATAAAAGAATCTTATGAACAGTTTAAGGAATTATATGAGCAAGCGTATACTGATGCCAAAAAAGAGATACAATTTACTGAAAAAAAAGAAGTGAAAGAAATGAAGGAAAAAGCTCTGAAAAAATTAGATAAATATGCTGAAGAACTTAAACAAACATTCGGCAAGTTTGAAAAAGAATATAACTTTATAGAGGTTCAAAATAAAATAAACGAAGGGACTAGACTGTTAAAAGATGAGGATGTTAGACCTAGACTTTACAGACCATTGAAGGAATTTGCGATTGATAAAAGTTCTGATACATTCGCGAATGTTGCATTACATGCATATCAAAATTCTAAGAAATATGGAACTGCTCCTGGGATAATAAGTATTGAAAATCCTCCTGCTGGAATGTCTGGATTGACGAGAGCGGAAGAACTTGTAGCCCTTGTTGAAGCCTCAAGGAAGAAGTTTGTTAAGAATGCTGTTGATAAAAAAATAATGTCTGAGTCTGAAGCAAAGAAAACTGCTGAACAGATTATAGGAGCTACATGGGACGTTGGACACATCAATTCTATTCAGAAATGGGGTTACAATAAACAAGATGTTTTAGGACAAGCACAGAAAATTTCCAAATATGTAAAGCATATGCACATTGCAGATAACTTGGGGTTTGAGGATGCTGAGTTACCTATTGGAATGGGAAATGTCCCTATTGATGAGATACTTAATAATCCTGAATGGGGAGAAAATTTCAGAAAGGCTAAGAAGGCAATTGAAACAGGAGATTGGTTTTCAAGACAGGGTGGATTAGGAATGACTAAGACTCCAGTTGTTGAATCTTTATCGGGATTGACTGCTCCTGTTTATTCTAGTCCTAGTATGGACGGTTCTGCTTATTGGAACAATGCAGTGATGAATGATGGAGGATACTTTGGAGGACTTGGACCTATTAATCCTGAAGGGCACCATTCTATGTATGGGGCTGGTTTTAGCCAATTGCCTGCATATCTTGGAGCTGAGATGCCTGGAAAAGCAACTAATAGCTCATTTTCTGGAGCTCCTTTAGAGTAACTAGAAAATAGTAAAAAACATAGTTTTATAAGTCAATTATTTATGAGATTTTTATGACAACAGTAATTGGAATCGTTAGTGAAGAAGCTCAAATGGCGATTTTATGTGCTGATAGACAAGCAACAATAGGACATCATGAAAATAGAGAGGTTCCTTTAGGTAAAGCTTCTGTTAGAAAACTTTGGATTGCAAATGATAATATGTATTCGTTTGGTTATGCTGGAACTTTCGACAATGGCGCTCAAGAGTTGGCTACTAGAATGGTTGATGGAAATATAGATATGCAAGAAGTTATCAAGAAAGGCAGTTTTCCAGAATTAAGAGAATTAAATATTAGAAGATTAGGAGATCAAAGACCAGAACCTGGTAGCTCTGGCTCTTTTCTTTTAATTACAAGATTTGACGATAAACCTTCTTTATACACTTGCTGGCCACTAGGCAAGGTAGAACCTAGAGGTTTAACTTATATTGGATCAGGAGCAACTAAGGTAAACGAATATATTGAAGCAAGGATTACTCTTCAAAAAGCTAGAGATTATTTGCCTCCACTTGGAAAAGACAGAGATAAAGAAAGAGAAGGCCTTTTATTGACTGGTTTAGAATGTTTAAGATTTGCACAAAACAACGATCCTTATTCTTCAGGACTAGATTTAGTGGTTGCAACACCAAATAGTCTCGTTGATCATTTTAAAGATTTACAAGATGACTTTAAAACACGCGTTGAATCAATAGCAGCTCACTACAGGAGCGGTTCTAATTAATTAGAAAAACCCTTTAGAATAATTTATATATAAGAAAGACTTATTTGATTTATGTCCCGTCGTCTTGAAGATGGTGAGGAAAGAAATCTCTTAGATTATTTTGCAGGTGCTATGGATTTTCTTGCAAAGGACAAGATTCTAATTCCATTTTCTTATGTAGTTATCTCTTTAGGAACTATTTTTGGAGTTTATCAATTTGGTTTAAGAAATGAGGATTCTGTAAGATCTGAAATTAGAAAAAATCAAAATTTGGAAGCAATTGCTTACGATTCATATAGGCAAAGACACAGTCCGAATAGTTGGTTTTTAGACGAATATAAAAAAACATATCTGATAAATGTCCGAATGTTTATGTAATTTTTTACTTGAAGAGATAAATTAACAAAGCTTCTGATAAAGAAGCATTGAGTTCGCCTCTCTTTTTTAAAGCTCTAAGGATATTAATTACTTCAATAAGTCTAGCAGGGGTTAGATGTTTTACTCTATGATTATCTGGAATAATATAATTACTGCCATTATCTGTCAAAATAATTACCGATCTTGCTTTTGATTCTGCTATTGCGATTATTTTTGTAGATTGATATAGGTCAAAAGCAGGTACTGCAGTATTTGTAGATCCGTCAATTCTGTATAAGGTTTCAAACGCAGTTTTTTGATCTTCATTTAATCGAGGTTTAATTCTTTCATATAATTGTGAAGGAAATAAAATTTGTATACCTGCTTCAGCCATTAACTCATTAGCTAAATCAAAAGCTTGTACTCTTATCTTAGAATTAGAACTGTCTATATTTTTATCAGTAAAAGCTTTCATCACCTCTAAGCAAGGCATCACCGTAATCATTTAAAATTAAAAAATAAAAAGTTATTCTATCTCGACGTTGTTGAATTCGCCAAGAGATAAAAAGTAACCTCTCATTCCATCCTCCCCTATTGGTTTAATTGATTCCTTTGGTTCTGGGTTTCTTATCTCTATTATGGCAAACCCCTCTGTCTTTCCAAGTTTATCTTGCTCTGCTTGAGGCAAGTTCTCGATTCTAGCAATTCTAGCACTTTTTAAAGCCATAATAATATCTGCATTTAACTCCTTTTTAAGGTTTGTTGTATCATGCACCTCCTTTCATTAGGTTATAATGCAACAACTCTTTTTATATTTGATTGTTGTCGGATTAATCTTTCAACAGTAACACCAGTTGTTGGAGCTGTTGCAGTAACTTTTTCCCCTTTTCAGTAATTTCATATTCAGTGCCAGTGCTTCCAATCTCTATTTTTTTAATAAATCTCTTGCTCTCTAGCTCTGTTAGCACTGTTTGTAGTGTTGTATGAGACACTTTTGTTGTTCTAAACATCTCATTGTATCTAGATTTGTCTTTGGATAGAATAGACAAAACTTGACTCGTGCATTGTGCCTCTGCTGTATCAACAATCATAAAACGATGTGGTAAACTTTATATATAATCCAAACATCGCTTTTACGATGCTTAGGACATCTTATTATGTTTGAAAGGCTAAAGTTCTGGTTTTGGAATATTGGTTTATATGGCGATAAATGTCCTTATTGTAAGTCCCATTTAATTCAGAATTATGGAGAAGGTTCTTCACACCATTATACTTGTCCAAAGAAGAAATGTAGGTTCAATTAACGCTATTAATTAAACTGTAATTTAGGCTGTATCTTTTAGTTTTACTCTTTTTACCTTCATATTTTGATTTCTCTGGCTTTCCTAATTCAAATACAATTCCCTTTTTTCTTAAATCTTCTAAATGGTTTTTAGCAGTAACGAATGAAATCCCTGTCTTTTCAGCAACTTCATTTATGCTCATAGCTCCTCCTTGTTGGTGGAGCTTCATAACAATAACGGCATCTTTGGAGTTAAGTTTGCTTTTTCCTTTTTTCATCTTTCTCCTCTTTTAGATAAATAACAAATTTTGAGTCTTGGATTTCATTGCTTGAATACAATGCAGGTCTGAAAACCAATTTCATCACAGAGTTTTCATTTAGACCAGCCTTCAAAGCTAGGTTCTTTGGTATCTTTAACGAGAATTGTCCAGAGGATTTATCGTAGATTAGTTTCTTTTCCTCATCTACTTGTTGCACTTCCGCATCAAGTATTGCTTTTACTTCTTTTATGTACTCTTTATCAAACTGTACTTTGACAGGTCTACCTTTTGGATCATATTCTATATTCCATCCTTTATCTTTAGTCTCTTTTTTATCCATATTATAGTTATATACAGACTAAATATTATATAAATATATGCTTTTTGCATAATCCTTAGACTAAATAATGGGTAAATTTAAATAGCTAGAATAGTGAGGATATTTAGACTAAATATCTTTATATATGGAAACTCAACTTAAACTTTGGAAGTATGAAAGCGAATTAATTGGAAGAGATTTCGCTAAACTGATTCCACACCCTCATTCATTAGAAAGAGAAAAAGAGATGTTTATTTCTTCATTATGTAGTTTTGTGGATAGTCTTAATTTAGATAATATTCAATTGGAAGGGCGTCCAAGAAGTAATATGAAAGATGTTTTGAAATCATTGTTAATGATGTCTTTTCATGGATTTTCTTATAGAAGGACTAAATCAGACCTAAAGAAAATGCACGAAGAAAATTTACTTGAGAAAGTTCTTCCAAAAAGTACGCTGAACGATTATGCAAATAAAAAAGATACATTAAGTTTACTTTCTCAATTAGTTCAATTATCTGCCTTATTTTTTATTGAGAACGAAGACACTCTAATTCTAGATAGTACGACCTTTCCGTTGAAGATGTATGCTGGAGGACATAAAAAAGTTTATAATAAAAAACTAGCAGCATTAGAGAAATGCAGAAAGATTCATGTTGCTTGTCTAAAAAATAGTCGTGCTATTGCATATGTTAAAGCTACCGCCGGTACAGTAAATGATAGTCCTCTTTTTGAAGAATTAGTAAGGGGCGTTGTTAAAAATGGATTTGTTATCAATAGTCTACTGGCGGACGCCGGATATTCTTCTAAAAACAATTATGCTATATGTAAAGAGTTAGGGATTATAGATTCCTATATAGATTTTAGATCCAATGCTGGGAGCAAAAGAGGAAAGAGTGATCTGTGGAGAGATAAGATCAGACTTTTCAAAGAAAATAAAGAATTATGGCATGAATCCTACAGATTCAGAGTCCTAATCGAAGGAATTTTTTCAGTTTTGAAAAAAAAGAGTTTGAATTATTTACGTTCTCGTAATGAGACTGCTCAGGATGTTGAGCTTCTTCTGAAGTGTTTGGTTTATAATTTGACCCTGTTAGGGAAATATCAGTAGGTAGAATGTTTATATTTCCATCCACGACAATTTCTTTACCTTGTTCATCCCTTAGATACCATACTGTTGCTCCACTTAAGGAAAGATGTCCATGCTTCTTAGAACCTTTCTGACCTATAGCTATATCTGTTCTCCAAGGTTCTTCTGGGGCATAATCATAAACCTTAGAAAAGTGAGGTTTATCTTCTTCTTTCTTTTTGTCCATAAGATTCGGTTAGTTATCGGACATTAATTATCTTTCGGACTGTGTCATAGGCAAAGGTAATTTTAAATATGCCTTTATTTAGATAAATTTATGAAAGACTTTTCTAGAGAGATATTGGCTTATGCTTTGTCTAATGCTATTGAACATGGCAAAGCAGACCCTGGAAGAATATTACCTAAACTTTTCCAACATGGTTTAGATAGAAAAGAAATTCCTCTAGTAATGAAGATTATTGCAAAAACTGTAGATGATGTTAATTCTATGAATCAAAAACAAAAAGAAGAATTATTTGCTAAGATGGATGATGTTGTAAAGAAACAGGATAAAACTGAAGATTATGAGCTCCCCGAGTTGCCTCCTTCACCTATTGGAAGTAAAATGGTTTTGAGACTTGCTCCATTTCCTTCTGGAGCTCTACACTTAGGAAATGCGAAAACTTTCTTGTTGAATGCTCTTTACGCTGAGAAATATAATGCTGATTTGCTTCTTGTCATGGATGATACAATAGGGAGTGCTGAGAAGGCACTAATGAAAGATAGTTATGATTTAATTCCTGATGGGTTTAGATGGTTGGGAGTTAATTACAAAAAAACTTACTTCAAGTCAGATAGGCTTGAAATTTATTACGAGTATGCAGAGAAATTAATTGAAATGAATAAGGCTTATGTTTGTTATTGTAAGGCTGAGGAACTTAGACAAAATAGAGCTGAAGGAAAAGAGTGTGGTTGCAGACAATACCCAATTGGAATTCAACATTCTAGATGGAAAGAAATGTTTTTACCAAGAGTAAAAGAAGGAGAGGCTTCTCTCAGAATGAAGACTGACATGCAACATCCGAATCCTGCTTTTAGAGATAGAGTTCTGTTTAAAATTGCAGATAGACCTCATGTTCGAGTTGGAACAAAATATAGGGTATGGCCTTCTCTTGAAATGACTTGGGCAATTGATGATCATTTACTTGGAATAACCCATATAATAAGAGGTAATGATTTAATGATTGAGTCAGATGTAGAAAAATATATCTGGGATTTGTTCAAATGGAAACATCCCGTTTTAATTCATACTGGAAAAGTTAGACTTGAGGGTGTTGGTGGCACTTTATCTAAATCAAAAGCACAGAAAGAAGTTACATCTGGACAGTTTACTGGATGGGACGACCCTAGAACATGGAGTGTACAAAGTATTGCTAGAAGAGGAATCAAAAAGGAAGCTGTGCGTGAATTTGTAAAAAGAATTGGCCTTAACAAACAAGATATTGTTGTTCCAATTGAGGCTCTTTATGCTTTAAATCGTCAGATGATTGATGCTGAAACTTTGAGATATTCTTTTGTTGAGAATCCTGTGAAGTTGAATTTATCATCTGATCAAATGAAAGGAATTGATAGAGTAACAGTGCCTATTCATCCAGATAATCCTGAAAAGACTCGCGAAGTTTTAGTTTCTGATGATATTGCAATATCTGGAAAGGATTTTGAGAAACACAATGGGAAGGAAGTTAGATTATTACATTTGTTTAATGTCGAGATTGGAAAGAAAAGTCAGGTTACTTCAATAGATAATAAGAAAATTCCTAAAATAAATTGGGTATCTGTTGGTGCAGTAAAGGCTAAGATATTAATGCCTGATGGATCTTGGGTAAATGGATTCTGTGAACCTTCAGCAGTTAAAGTAAAAATCGGAACTATTGTTCAGTTTGAAAGGTTTGGTTTTGTAAGATTTGATTCGGTTAAAGAGGGCATTGCCGAATTTTGGTTTGCTCATCCTTGATTAGATGAAATTAAATGGTTAATAAAAGATATCTTTCCGCTGCTTTGACTGTAGGAATATCTACAGTTAGTGGCCCTTTCATTATGGCTTACCCAATTCCTGAAAAGGCAATTCCTTATTGTTTGGGAATGGCTTATTTTTTAGTATGCTCTGGAATAGGTTATGCACAGTTTTATGAAGATAGAAGAGACAAATTAAAACTTGAAGATACTAGAAAATTCTGTAATGGAAATAAAAGATTAACTATCGAGGAATTAGTTTCCCAAGGTTATCTCTCCTTAGACGAATAATTTATAAAGTCTTTTGATATTCCATAGTGGTAAAGGAGGTTTATGAGAATGTTTAATTCAAGAAAAGGAGTAAGCGAAGTTGTCGCTAATGTCCTCATAGTACTTCTGGTAATTGTCGGAATTGCTGTTATCTGGTCTGTTGTAAAACCTACAATTGACAGAGGAGCTGCCGGCGTTCAAGCTGACTGTTTTACAGTTAATGTTGAGCCTGTTAGTTGCGTTGCTAACGGAGCAAACAGTTGGAATGTAACTGTTAAGCGTAATCCTGGTGCAGGAACTATTGAAAATATAGAACTTGTATTTGAAGATGCTAGCGGAAACACAAGAACATTTGCTTCAACAACTGCTGTTGCTCCAAGTGAGCTTTCTACAGCAACCATTACTGCTACAGGCGTTACTGGTCTTGGGACTGGAGTGACTGCAAATACAGTATTAAGAGTTGGCGGACAATTGTGTCAGATAACTTCACAACCTGTTAACTGTTAAGAAGACTTATTTTTATTTTATTTTTTAAAATTTTATTTAAGCGAGAAGATTTAGACTAATTTTCTTGCTTCTTTTACTAAAGGCTTTAGAGTTTTATTACAACTATTGCAGTTGTAGAATTTCTTTGTTATAGGAGTTGAGTTTCTTCCGAATGGGTAATTTACTCTTTTCTTTTGTTTCAGAGTTCTACCACAAGAACATTGTCTAGTTGTATCAACTTTCCTGAAAAAATTATTTCTTCTGTTATTCATTGGCTTTGATTATAAAAAAAGAGGTTTTCAAAGCCTTATTGGATTATAACAAAACCTCTCTTCTTTTAGGGTATATATAGCTATGTAATTGGTATTGTTTATATAGAGGAAAAGATTATTTTGTTCATGAATAAAAGAGGGATTAGTTCCGTTATTGGTGTTTCATTGATAATTTTAGGAGCGGTTATAGGAACTGCTTTGCTTTGGGCTTTTGTTTCTAGGAACATAAATGATACTAAAAATGAAGTCGCAGATCCAGATTGTTTTACTGTTAATTTAGATGTAGTAAGTTGTGAAGCAGTACATTCTTGCGGATATGATGATGGATTTAATTATTTTGAAGCAGATTTATTAGTTAAGAGAAATGTTGGCAAGGGAAATGTTAGTGCCTTGAGATTTATTTTCGAGGATCCTTATGGTATTAGCGGAGTAGCAGACAGGAATGTTTCTCCTGCAGGTTTAGGAGAATTGGGAAGCATTAGTTTTACAGAACCGTATGAAGGAATACCTATGCCGGTATATCCTGGAACAGTTAAAATTGCTGCACTCATAGGACCTAAAATGGATGTTTGCCCTATAGCTTCTGCCCCTGCTTCTTGTCCTATAGTCTCACAGCCATTGCCTTTAGGAGGCGTATCAAACTATACTTATAGTGGTATTCCTTCAACATTTAATTATAACAGAAGAGCAAATAACTGTTGTCAACATCCTGTAAATACCAGTGAATGTTATCTTGGTGGGGATCCTAATTATTCATTTAACCCTCAAGGGGTTTTAATTAATTCCTCTGGTCAGCCAGGTCTTCCGCCTGGAAATATTACTGTATGCTGCCAGTATAACCCATTTAATGGAGGTCCGCCTGTATTCGTGTCTTAAAATGGAAAGAAGAGGATTAGGTTCAATTGTTTCATACATCTTAATAATTTTGTTGACTGTTGTAGGAGCAGCTATTTTAATCGGAGCAGTAATGAAGAGTATAGGGAATTCCACAGATAATGATTCCTCTTCATGTCTTAATGTTGATTTGAAACTAAACTCTTGTGTTATAATTCCTCTTTATATCGTGAATACCTTTTTACCAGATACAGGGGTTTCAACTATAATAAATGTTGAAAGATCTCCTGGGGGAGGAGATGTAAAAGGAATAAAATTTGTCGTGATCGATACTTTGGGAAACACGCACGTTGAGGACCCTGTTAATCTAAAGATAGGTGAAATCTTTGATGTGGATACG
>CAYMJZ010000006.1:0-17655 GCA_964391445.1 Candidatus Woesearchaeota archaeon | reverse complement strand
GACAGTATTTATTATTTGGACAAGAGCAAAGGAGATTCTCCTATTCCTAAAGAAGATCTAGTTGCTGGTGCAAATCCATTTCCTAACTATGAAGGATATGTGATGATTAGACCTGGTGATATTGAAGCCTTTATTCCTAAAATGGAGTTTTAATGGGACGCGGAAAAAATAAAGATGGCAAGGAAACTGTAGAAGTTATTGCCGTAGATTATGCAGCACAAGTACAGATGCTTGAAGGAGAAGTTAAGAGACTAAAGCTCTCCTTGATTGAGAAAGAAAGGCGCCACGCTGAAATTGATGCTCTTCTACAAGTTGTGTTCTGCTTTATTGCAAAGAAATTCAATACGATAAAGAATTTTAAGCAGATGGGTGGATGGAGAAACATTTGGATGTGGGCACCAGCTATTCCTTTTCTCGTTGATGTTATTGTAGAGCTTATCTGCATTGTAAGGAATAATGAAAAGGATGCTTGCCATGAGAATGAGAAAAGGGCAGAAAGACTTAATAAGTGGTGTCTTAATAATACAATGAGTTTAACTGATGTAGGAGAAGATATAGCAAAAGGTATAACTACCAAAGACAAGGAAATAGCGAAAAGATTTGAAGAAGGTGTTTTAAAGTATTGATATGACTCTTTGGTTGTAGATTAGATTCGTAATTGTTCTAATTGGTGTTCTTACTACTGCGCATGTTACTTATAGATCTATAAAATATGTAGCAGCCTATAATACTTACTATTTGAATGCAGGGAGGAATACCAGAGAAGAAGATAGAAAGTTGATGCATGGTTCTGAAGTTTCTATTGGCATATGTGCTCCTCTATGTATACTTTTTCTTATTGAATTTATTGGATTATGTATTGATATATTATGAAATTTTTACTTTTATTTTTTCTTTTATTACCTTTTCTTGGAAACAGTCAAAATCAACTGACTACTGCTCTAACTAAAGGACAGGCTATTAAATTTGACTCTTATTCTCCTTACAGTAAAACTGATACATTGTCTTGGACTATTACGGCCTCTAGGTTGGTTTGTGCAAGGTATAATACAGTGGATAGTACAGCAGCAGTAATCTTTGTTGCAGAGAATTATCTACAAGGAGCTAAAGCAGAATTGAATACAGCTAATACATTATTGCAAGTTTTCCAGACCAACATTGGTCCTTTCTTTTTATTATTTAGAGCAAGTGAAGGCGGGTTTGTAGAATTGTCTCACGACAAATTGACGTGGATTATTTTACCAAACAAAAAATGAAGCCTGTAGCAATATCTGTTTGTGTAAATTATTCAGATTTTCTTTGTTGGACTATACCTATGAATAAGCATCTTTTTGAAAGATGGATTATTGTTACCAGTAAAGAAGATAAGGCCACACAAGAGTTAGCAAAGTTTTATGGCCTTGACTTAGTAGCTACCAACATATTTTATAAAGATGGTGCAACATTTAATAAAGCTGCTGGTATAAATGAGGCTTTATCAAAAATAAGAGTAGATGGGCAATGGATTTTATTTTTGGATTCTGATATTGTCTTACCTCCACAAACTAAAAGAGTTTTTGAGGAGTTGAAATTTGATCCATCAGCAATGTATGGAATTGATAGATTGGATTGCACAGGATTTTCTCAATGGGTTAAGTTTATGAATAATCCTAAGATGTATGCGGACAATTGGCTGTTAACTTCTATGGGAATTGAGCTTGGTGCAAGAATAGTTCATCTTTATGGGCAGGTTGGTGATAAGGGAAAATTTGGCGGTTATAAACCTTTAGGATTTTTTCAGTTAGCAAACACCTCTTCTTTCTTTAAATACCCAGAAGATTCTACAACTGCTGACCATACTGATATACAATTTGCAAATCTTTATCCAAGGGAGAAAAGAATATTGATTCCAGAAATCTTTGGCGTTCATCTTGCTAGTGAGAAAGGGTGGGGAAACAATTGGAATGGAAGAACGACAACAGAATTTAAAGATTATAAACAATGATACTAATTCAAGGACTCTTAGCTATTATAATGGCAGAGATTATAGGCATGAGAATGAGGCAAACTAAAGATGAAGATCCACAATGTTATTCATTACTCTGTATTTTTTCTTTAATGCTAATTTTTCTAGGAAATATTATTGGTATATTATTTATTTTTGCTTATATGCTTGCTGGAATGATTGACATAATTAAAAATCTTATGGCGTAATGACATTAAAGCAATTCTGGAAGAATCTAACCTGGGCTAATGTAAGATATACTATTCAGGGTTATTGGAGAACATATGTTTCAAAGAAGAAACCTAAATTAACAGTTGAAGATAAGAAGAGGCTCTGTCCACAATGTTGGGCAAATGGGGAATGTATAAATTGTGGTTGCCCTATAGTTGAGCTTTTTAATAGTGATAAACCTTGTCCTGATGGAAAGTTTTAATAATGATTGGAAGACCAGAGTATATAACTTTGGTGATGTAAAAGAAGGCAGCAAGAATATTGAATATACCTTTGAATATGAAGGAGAAAAAGAATATAAGGACCATTCATCGAGTTGTGGGTGCACTACTGGTAAATGGGGAGACAATAAGATTAAGGTAATTTATGTTCTTGGAAAAGTGCCTGAACATGTAAAGAGAGAAAAAGGGTATATGGATATTATCAAAAAAGTATTCATTAACTTTAAAGATGGGCATCAAGATGAATTACGTTTAACAGGAAGAATCTATCCAGCATGATACTTAAAGTAATAAATGTATTAGGTGTTCTTGGTATAGTTAGTATGGCTGTTTTATATGGGATCTCCGTGGGAGAGCGTATTGAGCGGAAAGAAGCAAAAAAAGCCATTATAAATATAGCGATAGAAGCTTCAACCAAGGAAGAGTTAGAGATGACTACCTTGAATAGCGAAACTTATGCTTGGTATGGTGTTTTAGAATATTACGATATGGGACGTGCAAAACCAGAAGATTATGATATTCACAATAAGAAATAACATACCTACGATAACATTAGAGGGGGTTAATATTCCAGAGTTTAAGGCTATTTGGATGGCTGATGAAAGCGAAGACAAGACTCTGGCGAGAAAGGAACTGGCTTATGTTTATCACATGGCCAGTTCTAAATCGTCCTACGCAAAGCTGGCAGAGCATGAAAAGGAAGGAGAGATAAGAAGGGACTATATTGGAGAGATTGATTGGACTCCTTCCGCACTTGTCTTAGATGCTATAGATAAATACCGTAAATTAAACTCTACAGAATTAATGCGCTTACTTGGTGCTGCCTCTGGTGTTGCGGATAAATTAGCAGATTATTTTAGAGGAGTTGATTTTGAGGAAATAACAATGCAAGGAGATATGAAGTATGAGGCAGGAGATGTCATCAATTCTTTATCTAAACTTGCTAATGTTGTTAAGTCTATTAGAGAGTTGAAAGAGCAGGTTGAAAAGGATCAAGAAGTTTCCGCAGAAAGGATAAGAGGAAATGTTAAATTATCAATGTTCGATGAAGAGTAAAATTATGTAAACAATGGCAAAGACGCATAGAACAGTAGAATGGCATATAATTGCTGGAGAAGAGGCACAGGCAAAAACACCAGAAAAATATGATGAAGATTTGGGAGTAGAATTTATATCTTATGTAGATGCTCTTAAATGGGGTCCAGACGAGGAAGTAGAAGTTGAAGAGGTAGAAGACGAACAAGAGGATGAATAGCTGGTTGTTTATATTTTCTAAGAAACATCGAGATAGCATTAGGCAACAACGTATCACTAAAGTAGAAGGTAAGGAATATACAATGGTCTTACCTCCTGGTCCAACTGTCGATGATTCATTAACTATTTTAAAGATGTACAGGAAAGCTTATCCTGATGCAAAACTTATAGATAAAAAGAAATCCTTAGAAGAGGTAATTATAGAATATCCTTATGAACATAAAAGTAGCTAGAATATGGGACGATTATACTTCTTCTATTCCATTGGAAACAATAGAGAAGTACCCAGAACTTTATGGTCCGGTAACTCAAGCAAGTACATTAAACCCAGTAAGGAATACTACTCAACAATTACTTTTCTTTAATAATAGTGAGTACTTTCGTCCTACTGCCATTGCTTTTGAGAAGTCAAAGGAGGAGGTTAAGGGTACTGATCTTGATGCTTGCTATACTTCTGCATTAGAAGGAACTAAGGCTTATAAGGATTTTTGGGAACAGGAGCGTCTTCGTTGTTTGCAAGGATATGAACCAATTATAGATGGACAACCGTGTGGAGTAAGAATTACAGGAGAACATTATTTCTACCTGAATTATTGCATGATTGGCAAGGCCGTTAAGAATGAAATTACAGGGGAAGATACTGAGGAATTGGGTTTTCCCCGTTTTACTTCTATGGATTATTATTTCTATCATGAGCTAGAGATGGCAGAGAATCCACCAGAAGGAAAGATGAAGGAAAACCTTATAATTGCTAAAGCTCGTCGTAAGGGTTTCTCTTATAAGAATGCTGCTGGTGCAGTATGGAAATATAGTTTCTTTAAGAACTCCAGAATTGTTATAGCTGCCGAGTTAGGTATTAAGGCCAAGCAAACTTTTGACATGGCTTTAAACATGATAGATTTCTTAAATCAATATACAGAATTCCGTTCTCCTTGGACCCACAGAAAGACTGGAGAAAATAAGTGTTTTATCCGTTCTGGTGTAGAAGTAGAAAAGAATGGAAGGAAATATACTAAAGGTAAAAAGTCTGTTATTGAGACTATTTCTTTTCACAACAAGCCAGACGCCGCTGCTGGTATTGGTGCAACAAGAATTATCATAGAAGAGGCTGGATTAATCACTGACCTGAAAAGGGCGTGGAAATTTACTGAACCTCTTTTGCGTTCTGGTAAGATTAGAAAAGGTATAGCGATTGCATACGGTACAGGTGGGGATATGGACGGTTCTACAATGGACTTTGCTGAAATGATGACTGACCCAGAATCTCATTCATTTAAAGCATACGATAATATATACGAGGAACATGATTCCAGAGGAAAATCTGGTTGGTTCGTCGATGATATGTGGTTTAGAGAAGGAGCGTGGACAGAAATTAATGGTATAAGATATGAGGCTTTAGATAAGAATGGCAATGCTTTTAAATGGGTAGCCGAGATTGATTTAAACCATGAACGTGCTAAACTTTCTGGCAAGGATAAAGATACTTATAATGTTGCTCTATCGCAGTACTGTAAAACTCTTTCTGAAGCTTTCCTTGTTACAACTGGTAACATATTCCCAGTAGCAGAATTATCTAGTAGATTATCTATTCTAAAGACACCAGACGGCGCCAGATTATCAGGGGCAAAAGGAGAGCTTGTAGAAAAGAATGGTGTAGTATACTTTAAACCAGATATAGAAGGTAAACTAGAAGCTCTTGACAGGTATCCAACTCCAAAAAGTAAAAAGTCTTTAGAAGGATGTGTTGTACAATTTGAGGCACCACAAGAATTAAATGGAACAGTACCAGATGGTGCTTATATTATTTCTGTTGACCCTATTGGTATAGACTCTGCTGGTGGAGAATCCCTTGTAGCTATTACCTGTTTAAAGACAAAGAAATATGCCCACCTAATTGGTCATGATGAAATTGTCATGAATTATGTAGGAAGACCGAAGATAGATCCATTGGATACTACCAACTGGATTCTGCTTAAAATGGCGAAATACTACAATGCTAAAGTAAGCCATGAAAATGATAGAAACGGTGCTTTCATAAGAAACTTTTTTATTCAGCAAAAAGAATATCTAAGATTATGTAGGCCACCTTCTGACATTATAGAGAAATACGTACCAAATTCTTCTACTGCTTTGCGTAAGACTGGTCACTCAATGGGATCGGTTAGGTTAAAGGAAGTGGGAGAAATATATCTAAAAAGATGGTTATTGGAGAGTAGAGGATTAAACCCTGTTACTGGTTTAGAGGAACGAAATGTTGATAAACTGTGCGATAGAGGGCTTATAGAAGAACTTTTGTCTTATCGCAGAGACGGAAATTTCGATCGCTGTTTGGCCCTTATGGGAGCAGTACTTCAACAAGAGCAGATGCTATTCCAATTAACAGAAACAGAAGAAGAAACAGTTAGTGACTCTGCTAAATTCTTTTTAGAAAGATTGGTGTATTTACCATCTATGGGACAAAACAGAGAGAAATTAAGAAAAACAATAAAACAACATGAGTGATTTAACCCTAAGATATCGTCCTGCTCAGCGCATTCCATATGCTAAAAAAACACAAGAATGGAGAAAGGATAATATGAGGTATTGGTGTGACCAAGCTGACAGGCTTTATTATGGAGAATGGAAGAGAATGAATGAAAATTATTTGTTTAACAATAACATTTTCGATCAATCAGAATTCCAAAAGTATTGTGATCCTATGGGGTTAGATGTTGGGCAATATACTGATTATGTACAACCCTTCAATAAGTTGCCAAATAAGATTAATACCTTAGTTGGTGAAGAAAGGAAACGTCCTTTTAATTATTATATCAAACAACTTGGTCCAGAAGCTACTAACGAGATAGTTAGAGCAAAAGAGAAGGAATATCGTACCTTTATTGATACCCGTCTTGCTCAAGAAATTGAGGTGCAACAACTGGAACTTAAAAAGGCTTTGGGGCAGATAAAGAATAATAAAGAGTATGAACGTCTCGCTGCCGAATTGGAAGCAAAACATCAGAAGGAGAATGAAGGCATACTCGATATTAATAAGGTAAGAAGCAAATATAAGAATGCTAAGACAACTAAAGAGAAGCTAGCGCAAACTCTATTGCAAAGTTTTATCATTCAGAATAAGGTAAGGCATAAGAAGAACGAAAACTTCTACCATGCTGCTGTAGCTGGTGTAGAAGCTGTTCACGTGTTTAATCGCAACGGTAAGACTTATGTAGAGGATGTAAACCCTCTTGGTCTTGCTTGGCATAAATCTCCAGAAGAACAGTTCATGCAAAATGGTGATGCTGTAACCTATAAGAGAGAGTTTAGTGTTGGTGATGTAATGGATTTCTATGGAGATTATCTGTCTGATAAGGATTTAGATAATATCCAGAACTTCTTATCCAGAGTATATGGTCTTGATGCTAAACTTTATTCAAGAGATGGATACTCTCCTTCACACTTTGAGAATAGAACTGGCGCATATTCCAGATATGGTGATTCTTCTATTAGACATTCTGGCGCCTATGGGCAGGGAACTACTGATGAGAGTTTCTTAACTGTTTATACTACTTATTGGAGAAGCCAGCGTATGGTTGGTTTCCTTACCTTTATTAATGATTATGGGCAAGAAGAAGTAACTATTGTAGATGAGGCTTTTGATATACCAAAGTATGCAGAGAAAACTAAGTATACTAATGAGGAAGGTGTAGAGAAAACCCAGTGGGTATGGGTAGATGATATTAGTCAGCAAATCTATAGATTACAATGGGAATGGGTGCCGCAGATTTGGCAGGGAACCAGGATAGAGGACGACATTTATGTTAATATAGCTCCCCTGGATGCTATGGGCATTTCTCTTAATAATCCCAAAGAACAAAAACTTCCCATCCTTGGTGTAGCTTATAATAATGTGAATGCTCCTATTGTCTCTATTTTTGACAGGGGAAAACATTGGCAGAAACTTTTTCTTGCAGTAATGCATAAGTGGACGAAGCTTATCATGCAAGATAAAGGTGTTCTCCATTCTCTTGATACTTCCCTGCTGTCTAAAGATTTACCACTTGATGTTGCTATGCGTTATGCATTAGACATGGGAATCCTGCCTTATAACTCACTGGCGAATGCCGAAGGTGCTGGTTTATTAAATAATACAAGAAAGATTATAGAAAGTTATTCTCTTTCTAATCCTAACATAGAACGTTATACCAGCATGCTCTTGTTTATTGATGAACAAATATCTGATGCTGTTGGCGTAACAAAACCAAGAGAAGGACAAACCAGTCAGTATACAACTGCTACAGATAATCAACAATCTATTATACAATCTTCGCATATTACTGAAAGTGTATTTGCTTTGCATGATCTTCTCTGGGAAGATGTGCTAAACTGTGCTATGAAGCTTATTGTATCCAATGTGTCTAAATATAAAGGATATTTAAGAGAGATATTGTCAGACGAAGAGATTGCCTTGATTGATCTTGGTATGATGAATGAGTTTGATGAGTATAGTATTCGTGTTACTGATTCACAGAAAATCCATGACAATATTAATATGCTGAAAAGCAATGCTCAAACTCTTTTACAGAATGACGAGAATGCTTTAAAATATATTATTGCTATTATGGGTGCAGAAGGAATGGCTGAATTGAAAGAAGAGATTTATGCTATTCAGGAAGATATAGAAATGCGCAAAGCTGCTCTACAAAATGCTCAAGGTCAGCAAGAACAAATGCTGGAGAAAATGAGGATTGAAGCAAGAGAAGATGAACAAGAGCATGAAGTAAGACTGAAAGAAATGGATATTCAAGGCGATCTTCTTAAAGCTGAGATTGATGCCTTTAAATTCCAGAAACAGTTGGATTCTGATAATAATCAAATACCAGACCATCTTGAAATAGAGAAGTGGAAACAAAAAGCAGAAATAGATAATAGGAAACTAGATCTTCAAGAAAAGCAGATGAAACAAGACAAGGATATAAAAGAAAAAGAACTTGCTATTAAGAGATCAAAACCGAAGAGCAATGGATGATGAAGCACTACAACTATTGATTGATGAGGGAATTGTTGAAGACCAGACGCCTATTGAGCAAACTGTGGCCGATATTGTTCCCTCTCTCCCACCTACCGTAATTAGACCAATAAGGACTTATACACCTAAGAAAAGGGTTAGTTCTACCGGGAGAGAATATACATACGGTGAGGTCATAAAGGATTATTTAGAGAACGGAGGTTTTCTTGGAAAGAATTTTTTGGCTCAAGGCCAATATTAAGGCGTTAAAATTTCTATCTTTAAAGATAGTTAAAAATATATCGAATATTATTACTAATTTTGCATGATAAATGGCACAAATTATACAACCAGTTGACTTCCCAATCTTTAATAATCTAAGGCCAATGCCAGAGGAAGTAGCAACTGAGGAGCCTAAAAAAGAAGATGAAGTATCCCTTCATCCTATTGTAATTGACCCGCTAGAAGACCCCAAAGCTGAGGTTAAAGAAGTAGAGGTAGAACAAGAAAAGGAAGAAATTAAAGAACCTATAGTTGAGAAAACTGAGACTGATGATTTCGACCCTTATGCTTATTATACTCTTGGCACCACTCTTGGTGTTCTAGAAGTTCCAGAAGGATTTGAATTTGATGAAAAAGATCCAGAAGGTTCTATCTTAAAAGCAGCGGAATATACCAGCGATTTAAATTATAGAAAAGCAGAAGAGGCTTTGTTATCTGAAATACAGGACCAAGGTCTTGCTGATCTGGTTAAACATGGTATCGAGGGTGGTAAATTTGCCGACCTTGAGAAATTTTTTCAGGCTACAAAACAAGAGATTGATTATGAAAAGATTGATCTCGACAAAGAAGAAAATCAAGTAACAGTTTATAGAGAATATCTAAAAAGTACTGGAAGGTTTACTGACAGTAAAATAGATAAATTTATAGATGCATTACAAGACGAAGATGGGCTTCAAGATGAGGCTCAAAAAGCTAAGGACTACTTTATACAAGAAGCAAGGAGTAAGAAAGAGACCTTAACTAGAGAAGCACAGGAAAGAAGTAGAAGTGAACAAAGAATGCTTCAAGAGAGGCAAGAAAAATTCATGTCAGCTTTAGGTTCCTCTTCTTATAGTAAACCTCAACAACAAAAAATTCTTAATTCTTTTTCTTCAGTGGAACTAAATGATGGACGCAAAATGAGGGCTTTTGAAAAGACTCTTGTGGACATTCAGACAAATCCAAAACATTATATAGAATTTCTAGCTCTTTTAAATGAATACGATAATGAGAAAGGGTTCTCCTTTAAAAAAGTCGATAAACAAAAAGAAACAGAAATTACTAAGGGAGTTTTAGATAAGTTAAGAGAAGCTGCCCCAACTATTGGGAAAGGAAATAGAGGCGCTATTGAAGATAAACCAATCGTACCAAAAGAAAATCCTTATCTAAAAAACATTACACGTTATTAATAACTAAAAGAAATAAAGTATGAATTTTCAAATGGGTGTTTTGCATCCCGTTACTACCATCACTGATGGCATTGGGGGCAATTCTTTTAATTCAATGCACCTCATTTCTACATACGGATTAGATAAACCGCACGATCTGAGCGCCGGTTCTGTTGAACTTGCTCAAATTTTCTCGGCATCTGACAGATATCAGGACAAGCCGCTTATTGCTGCTACCGAAGCCAAAGGCAAAAAAATCTATCTGAAGTCTAATCAGTTCACGTGGAAGCTCAGAGGTCACCAAAAGCAACGCTTCCGTATTATGGAGGTAGTTGAAACCGCTGCTAGACCGGGCGAAAACGAAACATTGTTCAGCATTGTTTTGGACAAAGGTTGGCTGCGTGAACCGGATGTAATTTCCGGCGAACACAACGAATATCCTTTGGAGATCGTTGGCGAACCAATGCAAAGAGGTCTTGGTTGGGAATATAGAGTTCGCATGCAAGACTCGTCTAATGGTCGTTATTTCCCCTCAACTCTGTTTGCTGTAGGCCGTGAATTCTGGAAAGTTTCTACCAGCGTTGCTGATGAAATGAACGAGAAATATGGTACCATCCAGTTTAACTCTATCTTTGAACTGCGTAGCCACACTGGTAACGTTGCTGAAAAACTGCAATTTACTGACCGTGCTCTGCGTGTAGATATCAATAATAGGGGTGGTGAAATGCTGAAATATTGGAATGTTCCTTTCCTGGACAACAACGGGAAACGGTATAACAAATTCGTTCCGATGGCTGAGGCTGAAATGATGAACCAAGTGTATGAAGATATCGAATGGGCGCTGAACTATGGGAGAAAATCCATTAGAAAAGGGCCGAATGGTTATCTGAAGCGCACACCCGCTGGTCTGCGTCAACAACTGGAAGATGCTCACCAACTACTGCACAACGGCAACTTGACTCTGAGCAGACTGGAAGAGTGGTTGAATGGTATTTACTATGGTCGTAAAGATGCTACCCCTGCTTCGCGCAGTATCGTCCTTTCGACTGGTGAAATGGGAGCTAAGATGTTTGACCAAATGGTTAAGTCTGAAATCTCTAATTTCCTTACCGTTGACTCTCACTTCATTCGGTCAGGCGGAGATTTCCGTCACCTGAGCTTTGGTGTACAGTTTACCCACTATGTAGGTATCAATGGTCTCGATGTTACTGTTATGCTTAACCCGCATAACGATAACCCTGATTATTGTCCTCAAATGCACCCTGTATATAACGATAAGACTATTGACTCTTGGAGGATGGATATTCTTGACTTTGGTACTACCAGAGAACAAACTACAGGTGCAATGGGTGATAACATCTCCTTTGTATGTGAAGATAATGCTGACTACTATTTTACAACTTTCGGCAAACACGATCCTAAAACTGGACTTCCCATCAATGATGGTAGCCAAGGACTTGCTGGTGGTGTAGGTGGTTATACAACTCAAATTGAAAAATCTTATGGCCTTCTGATTCGTGACATTACCCGTTGTGGTGTTGTCAAACTGAACCTGGATACGGTCTATTAAGAAGCTGTGATGGAGGGGGATTAAGTTCTCCCTCTATCTTTTTAAAAGTATAAAATGAAAGTACTCATTTTACCAAATCCTGACAAGAAGCCTTTTCATAAATATGAGCGGGTTATTGAAGTCAGTCCTGATGGACAGCAGGAAACAACTGTACCAGAAACACAACTTACCAGAGCACCAGGAACTAAATATACTATCATGGCTCCCTATTCAAGAAGGGGAGATATTAACACTGGTGGCTTACTCGAAGAAATAGAAAATCCATATGCAAATTTAGTGGCTTACCGTACCCCAGAATGGGAGATATATCTAAAAGGTAAACCAA
The DNA here is from genome assembly GCA_964391445.1 of Candidatus Woesearchaeota archaeon. Lineage (GTDB taxonomy): Archaea > Nanobdellota > Nanobdellia > Pacearchaeales > GW2011-AR1 > SICU01. The sequence goes on along the minus strand of CAYMJZ010000006.1, from coordinate 5,653 downwards.
CTATTCTTCGTCAATACGTTCTTGAATATAAACACGGGAAGACTCCCAATTTCTATACAAACATTATTCCCATCATTGCGAATCCCAAGAAAGACTTGGATAAGATTCCTTTCTTCCAAACTGGCGATGCTTCTTGGAATATAAATGATGGTGTTACCGTATTGGATATGGATAACTGGAAAGATGAATTACTATATTATATCATTCCAGCACTACCACAAATTGCAAACTCTTTCGCAGAACGCTCTCCTGAGTCAGTATTTTATCTGGCTGGTGAAGCTGAAGAAGAAGAAAGAAAGAGCAGAAAAGCAAAACAAGTAGACATTGCTATTTCTAAACTTACTGAAATAGATGATCTGCAAGATGATACCATTATTGATTTTGCTAAGATCCTTATTCCCACTTTGCGTGACTTTAACAGGGATCGCGCATATACGGAACTAAGTCGTTATATTAAGGCAAATAGAGATCAGCAAATAGAATTTATTGCTGTTCATAAGCAGTGGGAAGACCTGGGCACAAGAAGAAAATTCTATGCCAGAGTTAAATATAATGATTATTTAGCATTGAGAATTATCAATAAGAAAGGTAATACGTATGAATGGACTCCTCCTAGAGACGCTGCTACTGGTGTACAACCAGATACCAGAACTTGGGACCGCCCGTCTGATGTAATAGATTTTCTTTCTGATGCTAGATATGAACCTGAGCATTCAGAGATGCAGAAACAATACGATTTTAAATTAAGATATTAAGATGATTTCTATAAAGCAATTGCACTACGAGTATAAACAAGAACTTGATAAGGTAGATACCTCATCTCGTCCTGATATGCTTATACACCAAGTAGATATATATCTTAACAAAGGTATTCACAATTGGTTTGTAGATCAATATGATACAAAAAAGGATGGACGTGGATTTGAACTATCTGAGAAGCAAATTCAAAAGCTAGGTTCTTTCCATGTCCTTTCTCCTCAAATACAGCCGGGGATAATTCCTATTGAAATCTCTACTGGAATATATGAAGTAAGACTTGGTGATCTTGAACACGAGTTGGCCTTCATTACTAAAGTTGTAGTAGATATTGCAAAAGACGGTTGTGAAACTGAAAACAGGAGAGCCACATTTTACCAGACTAATAATACTCCCAACTTCTATAAGAAATCTTCTTGGCGTTGGAGATCAGTTTATTACTCTGTTGGAAAATCAACTTCCACTGGAACAAACTATAGTAATATAGATAAATCCATATTCATAGATACAAATGGGGAGTTTACTATTTCCCAGGTGTACATTTCCTACCTTAAATGGCCTAAGCAAGTTTATTTTGGTTCTTATAGCCATATAAATGGTCAGGCTGCTTACCAAAGCCCCAATCCTCCAATTGATTCTGACGTAGATTATTTCTACAAAGATGATATCATCCATTATGCAGTTGAACAAACTCGTATAGATATAGGAGATCCTGAGTGGCAACTTTCAAGAAATAAAATAGAATTAGATCAATAAAATTATTTAAAAATGTTTAACACTACTGATAAAGTAAGAGTTGAAAAAATCCTGGTTGCTGCCGCTAGCACAGTGATTGAGCCTACCGGCCAAGCATTGTATGATGGTACCACTGGTGCTTTGAACTTGGCTGCTGGTCAGATTGGTTTCTATAATAGCGTAACTAATACGTCGTTTGTAGGTGCTACATCAAGTGCCAACCCTGTGTTCTACATTGCTCAAGGTAGAGATACCAGCAATGATGCTCCTCAACTTCCTTACAAACCGATTGAAAGGTCGGAAGATATTATCGTTGCAAATGGCCTGAGATGTACGGCTGAACTTTGCACCCTTCCTACTAATAACACATGGCTTGTTTCTACGGTCAACCTGACTGATGAAGCAACTTATGAAACAAGAATTACCTTTAATGGTCGCAGAAGCGATATCTATAATGGTAGGAACATTCCTGCTATTTATGGCTCTTTTACTGCCCCCAATTATACTGATGAAATTGCTGCTGGTACTTATGCTGATGCGGCTGCTGCTAAAGATCACCTGATTCAGAATATTGTAGCTGATCTGCAATCCAAAAACAATGGCACGACTCATAGCCCTGCTGTGATCGCTATTGCCCTTGACTCTTTGGATGCTGGTACTGCTACTGTTGTCACTGATGACATCGCTCTTGGTGCTGCTGGTGATGTTATTACGATTGGCTGGTCAAATGGTGAGGTTTCTCGTCCGATCACCCTTACACTGACTGAAAGCATTATTGATGCTTTTAACATTGCTATCTACACTGATTCCTCTCTAACTGGTTTGGAAGGTATCGTTCCTGTAGTTACGACTGCCACTGCTGCTACGGCTTCTGGTTTGACTCAAGCTGGTCTTGGTTCAGACAATTGCGACCAGATTCTTCTGATTGCTCCTGATGTCCGTCTTGCTGCTAATGATAAAATTAAGCAGGTAAAAGAAAGAATTACAATTGGTCTGACTAGTGGTTATACTTCTGTTACTACGGTTGCTGAACTTATTGCTCCTGATGAAGGACGTGGTGCTGCTCGTCATTGGCAACTGTTCTACGAATCGACTGATGGTCTTCGTAAATTTGATTCCACGATTGAAGGTCTGGATGGTGGCAGAATTGCTTTCCCATCTGACATCGTTGCTGGTACTAAATATGCTGCTTATCTGTTCTACCACAATTCCAAAGGAATGGCTTCCAATGGCTTGCAAAGTGAATCGCCTTATCTGACGATTGTACTTGTGCCTTGCTGCGAAGAAACTCTGAAGGATGCTGTAGAGGCTTTGATTACTGGTATGGTTGCTGCCTTCCCTGGTTTTGCTTCTTCTTATGGTACAATTAACGTTGGTAGTTGCCCGGCTCTTGGTGAAGGTGAATAATAGCCAATGGATACATTACTGAATTTAAGTGGGGGCATTGATAGTGCCTATTGTCTTTATCAATATGCGTTATCTAAAACGCCCCTACTTATTCATTTTTGTGAACTTATAAATCATGAAGGCAGGGCTTCTTATGAAAAGAAAGCCGTAAAAAATTTGCTTAAATGGATTAACTATAATTTACCATTTGAGTATAAATATATAGAGACAAGTTTTGATTACAGAAATGCCGGAAGACCAATAGTAAAAGATAAATATATAATAGGATTTACTACTGCTTTGGTTTTAAATAATAGACTAGCTGAATCTGTAGACAAAGTTATAATCTCTAGTAACAAAGAAGATGTAAGTCGTCTTGAATACATGGAAAAAACAGAAGCAATAAGAAAGCTTCTTATTACTTCTTTAGGAAAAAATGTAGAGTATATTTACCCTATAAGGGAGAAAACAAAAGCAGAGTTAATACAAGAACTTCCTGCTGATTATTTAAAATATACCTGGTTTTGTAGAACCCCAAAAGAAGGAAAACCTTGTGGTCAATGTCATACTTGCAGACAAGTTTTACCACATTTGAATAGAAAATTAAATTAATTAAAATGGCAAACAAAGAAACCTTGGAATTCATTGATTTCCTTGCTAATCTTACCAATGCTTTGTACAATTCTTTCGAGGATGGTGTTCTAAATCTTAAAGATTTGGGCAATTTCCTTAATACGGCTATCACAGCCCCCTCTGCTTTTCAAGGTACTAATTTGATCCTTGATGAGATTAAAGGTTGGACTGAAGAAGAAAAAGCACAAGCAATCCTGTTGTTTCAAGAAAAAGTAACCTTCAGAAATGAAAACCTTGAGGGTGCTGTAGAAGATATCTTTACTGCTATCGTTTTACTGGCAAACGGCATTTCGAAACTTAGCGTAAAATAAGAAGTATGACTGTAACAATCAACGACTGCGATGAACTATTGCTGAACTCTGATTTACTGGTAACTTTTCTGGATGCTCCAGAAGATTATACAGTAACATTTAACAGCACTATAAATTGCTGTGAAACTATATATACTACTGACATCGAAGAAGGAGATGTTACAGTCGATACTTATACTCTTATTCCAACTGTATACGATTCTACTTGGACAGGGTTCCTTTCCGGCGTGTACTATTTAGAAATTGTATTGACTGAAACAGAAACAGGTACAACACAAACAGATAAGATTTGCTACCCTGTAGATTGTGCTAATACTATATACACAGCAGTATGTTCTCATATTGCATCTGATACAAAGATAGCTTCTAATGTAGACAGGCTTTATAGGGCTTTTCTGTATAGTTACAGATGTGATGACTGCGAATGTACAAAAGGATGCACAATATATGATGCTCTTATGGAAGCTTTATCCATAGATGTAACAAACATTAAGAAAAGCTGCGGCTGTACTTCATGACTACACTAGAAAAACTTCAATGCTTTTTCTTAGACTTAATGTACAAGAATTATGTTTCTAAGAAATATATGATTAACTGCAAAGTTGATGAAGATATACTTGTCAGATTAGACAGGTATATTTTTCTATTAGAATATGGTTGTGAAATATCTAATGAAATTCAATGCGATATAAATAGCATCATTAGCTTTAATGAAGATTTTGTACGTTGTATGGTTGAAGCATCTTTCTGTGGCAATGAAGGAATAACCACTGAACTTTGTGTGGTAGAGATAACTGCTCCAGATGATGAAGATCTAGAACCAGAGGCATGTAGTGTAATAAATATAACAGAACTTCCATGATAACATTTACAAATATAAAAAGATATTTTTCTTCTCCTACTGATACGGCTCCATGGACCTATCTGTTTTACGATGCAAATAACACTGGTTGTGTTACATTCTCTAATGGCAGTGGTACAACCAATAATAACTATGCTGTAACTAATGTTACATTTTCTAATAGTTTATGCATAGAAGAGGCTGATATAAAAATAAGAGTGGAGGGGATAAATGGTTGTGTTAATACAGCTTCTATTAGCTTTACTGATCCATGTAGTACTTTTGCTGTTAGTGAAATAGGTTATACGGCACCACTAAATTTTTATATAACTGCGTCTGGAGGAACTGCACCATATACTTATGAGTGGTTTTTTGATGAAAATACGTTCGAATCTACTAATATAAATACGAACGCTCCTACTTTAAGCCTAGCTTTATTGGAAGGTTCTTTGCTTACTACATCTACCGACGTGGTTTGCAGAGTAACTGATGCTTATGGTTGCACAGATACAAAAACTTATACACATACTTTTTGTGTTCCCAGTGCTGGAAACTCAACATATGCTCTTAATTGCTTAGGAACAACTGGTGCTGCTTATCATGCACTTGTTTTTATGAATGTAACTGCTTGTGTTGGTGTAGATATAGATTGGTCAACAGTACCTACATTTACTAATGTACCAACTGGAATGACTATTACACACCCTTATTCTGCTGGTAACTTAGCTGCCCCTGTTAATAGACTTATTGTACAAACTACTAATGCTGTCGATGATGGCACCTATTATGTATACTATACAGTAAAAGACGAGAATGGAGTAACCTCAACAACAGGAACTCTAACCTTTACTGTACCTGTTTGTCAAGAAGGTGTGGCTGTAACTCCTATAAGTGGACAGAATAGAACTATTCAAATAGATTGTTCAGTAAACGCTGGAGATATAGTTGAAATAGACATATCCGACGCTATACAACCTGACACTTTTGTAGA
>CAYMJZ010000005.1:0-20436 GCA_964391445.1 Candidatus Woesearchaeota archaeon | reverse complement strand
TGCGCGATTGTAGCACCTCTTGAAACCATTTCTGATGAAGATTTAGATGAGTGTGCTATATTTTGTGGATGCTTTAGTCGTGCTTGGAAAGAGGGCAAAAAAACTACTTCGGTTCACTCTTTTAAATTAAGCCAGTTAGATAAAGATAATAGCATGAAAGAAGGAACATGGAATGTTTCTGGAAGAGTTAAAGATTTTACTGTTAAGATTGAATTGGCGATCGTTAAACAAAATGGGGTTATAAGAGCTGTTCCCAAAATATCTGTAAATGAAGATGAGATTATTTCTATTGCAGTTCCTGGAAAAATTGATAAGACAAAAGTTAAAACGGATAGTTTAAAAGTCAACAAAGAGGAGCTTATTTCGGCTCTGCCTGCGGGAGGAGTTAGATTTTCATGAAAGCCGATACACTTGCATTTCAGATTGGAAAGAACGGTTTAACTAAAACTGGAATTGAACATTTAGCAAGTGCTTTCAAAACTCGCAGAGTCATTAAAGTTCAATTGTTAAAAAGTGCAGTTTCGAGTCGTGAGAAAATAGAAGAAATCGCGGAAACATTGATCTCTGAGCTGCCTGGAAAATATAACTATAGGATTATAGGATTTACTATAATTTTGATGAAGAGAAGTAATAGAAATTAATTAAAATTTATAAACCCTTAAAACATATAAGATCATGGTTAAGAGGATTACATCTAAACCTAGAAGAGGAGGATACCATATGCCTCCTAAACATCCTTTCTTGCAAAGAGAAGTGCAGATTGAAGAGGTTGATAGTACATTATTTTCCCCTGATAGAAGGCAACAAGAGGTTGATTCTCAATATGCAGTAGATAGATATTTAGAAAGCCATGTTTTTAGCGGTAGATTGCACAATCAAGATTACAGAGATTAAGTATTGATTGTAAAGCCTAGCTTTTGGTAATCTTTATAAAGCGTCTTTTTTAGTACATTTCATGAATGCTGTTAAGACAATTCAAGCTGGAAAATATAATCATTTATTGGCAAATCACTTAAAGGAAATGGACGAGTTCAAAGCTCCTGAATGGATTCATTTTGTTAAAAGTGGTAAAGGAAAAATGAGGCCTATTGAAGATGAAAACTTCTGGCACAATAGGGCTGCAAGTATTTTAAGACAGATTTATTTGAGAGGGGTTGTTGGAACTCAGAGACTTAGAACAAGATATGGAAACAGAAAAAATAGAGGAAAACAGCCAGCTCATTTTGCTCCGTCAAGCGGAAAAATAATTAGAATGATTTTGCAACAGTCTGAAGCTGCTGGATTACTTACAAAATCTGAGACTGAGAAGAAAGGAAGAATGCTTACTGAAAAAGGAAAGAAATTACTTGAAGGAGTAAAAGAATAATGGCTGAATATCATAAGAAAATTGTTTTAGCAACTCATACTCGCAGAACTAAATGGGCTCCTGTTTGGGCAGTTGTGCGCAGATTTGGAAAAGGAAAGAGAGTTCATCCATCTGCAATTACTGCTATAAGAAGAAATTGGAGAAGAACAAAACTGAAGATTAAACCGAGAAGAACCACAAAGAGGCATTTAGGTTAAACATGAAAACAACTTACGAAATTGTTCCAAGTAATGCAAATAGCTCTGCAGTAGTAGCTTCAAGAGAAGCTGATTCTCATGGAGGGGAAAGAATGACTTTTTTTACAGACTATGGCCTATTGGTAGACTCGACAATAGCTGAATTTAGAAGGTCTCATCTATTTACTAGAGGGTCAGGGATATCTCATCCTAGATTTGGAGGTAAGTTAGATGGTCAGAATTTTAATGTAGCATTTTACGAAAGAGGATTAACTGTTGATGCTCCTCAGTCTATTTTGGATAAAGTTGTGGATGTGATTCACATGAATATGCCTCGATCAGCTAGACTTGAAATTCATCCAGATAGTTTGCAAACAAAAAAAGTAAGACTTTACGGGGCTAATAAATAAAATGGCGGAAACACAAACTAACAAACTTGAAAGAGAATATACAATTCCTCTTAGAAAGGAATGGACTAAAGTTCCTGGATACAAGAGAACTTCTAAGGCCGTAAAGGCAATTAAAGAATTCATTGCTAAACACATGAAGGTCCCTAACAGAGATTTGAACCTTGTTAAAATCGATTCATATTTGAACAATGAGGTATGGCACAGAGGTTCAAGAAATGCTCCGGCTAGAGTTACAGTTAAGGCTATCAAAACTGGAGATGAAGTTAAAGTTACTTTCGTAAATGATCCTGAACATGTAAAATTTGCTAGACAGAAACATTCTAATAGAAATGTTAAGATAACAAAGACAGTTACTGCTCCTGAAGCAAAGAAAGAAGAAAAAACTGAAGACCAAAAGAAAGTTGAAAGTGAAAAAGAACAGTCTGCTGCTATTGCAAATGAAAAATTAGCTGAAGTCAAAGCAAAAGAACAAAAGCATGTTGCTAAGGATAATATGGCAAATAAGAAAGCGCCTGTTCAAAGAAGAAGAACAATTGCATCTAATTAATCAGTTTTATTTTTTATAATTTTTTTATTAAAGATCTCGGGCTTGTAGTGTTCTTCTGCCGTTCGCTTTCGCTCTTTCTCTTGCTTGATCTAAAATTTCTTTGACTTTTTTGTTTAAGGCGTCTGGAACTTCTCCTGCTACGCTCATGTCTGGAACTGCAGATTTTATTTTGCTCTTTATTATAAGATCTATTTCATCGCTCATTTTATTCTTCTTTTTTATCCTCTTTACTTGGTTTCATTAAAGGAAATATAACTGTTTCTCTAAGAGGCTTGCCTTCAAAGAATGCAAATAGTCTTTCTGAAAGTCCGAAGCCACAAGTAGGAGGCATTCCATATTTTAGAGCTTCTACAAAATCTTTATCATGTTCTTGAGCTTCCATGTCTCCTGCATCTTTTGCTTTTTGCTGTTCTATGAATCTCTGTTCCTGGTCAATTGGATCATTCAATTCTGAATAACCATTGCCTACTTCACTGCCTCCTAAAATAATTTGAAATCTTTCTACTTTTCTTTCATCATTTGGATCTCTTTTTGCCAAAGGAGAAACTTCTACTGGGTGGCCTATTAAAAATGCAGGTCCAGATATTTTTTTTCTACAATATTTCCATAGACTATCTATTAGATTTTGTTTTGATTGGTTTGGTTCTACTGATCCGTTTAGTTCTTTAATTTTTTTCTCCATTTCCTTTGTAGTTGCTTTGAATATATCTATGCCTGTTTCTTTTTTCACTTCTGAAGCATAATCTATTTTTTTCCATGGCTTTGATAAATCAAATGTATGTTCTCCGATTGTGAATTTGGTTTTACCATATACTTCTTTTGCTAATTTTTTGTACATTTCTTCTACTAAGTCCATTCCGTCTTCGTAATTTGCATATCCCCAGTAGAATTCCATCTGAGTATAATCTTGCAGATGTTCTGCATCCATACCTTCGTTTCTAAATTGACGACCAATCTCAAAAGTTTTATCAAATCCTGCAACCATCAAACGTTTCTGCCATAGCTCTCCCATTGATATTCTAAGATATACATCCATGTTCAATGCATTGTGATGTGTCTTGAATGGTGTAGCTGTAGCTCCTCCTGCAGAGGTCTCTAAAACTGGAGTCTCTACTTCAGTAAATCCTTTTTCAAGCAAGAATTGCCTCATAGTATTCCAGAATTTTGCTTTTCTATGGAACATCGCTTTTGTATCTGAATCAGTTAAAATGTCAAGGTATCTTTTTCTTAATCTTTCTTCATCATCTTTAAGACCGTGATGTTTATCTGGTAGAGGAAGAATAGATTTTGTAAGCATTGTTAATTTATTAGCAAGAACTGACAATTCTCCTCGTTCAGTTCTAATTACATTTCCTTCTATACCTATAAAGTCTCCAGAGTCAATAAATTTTGTAAAGAATTCTTTTGTTGTTTCGGGTGTTGAACCGTGCTGTAATGTAATCTGTATTTTTCCAGAATCATCTTGTATAACTGCGAAAGCAATTTTACCAAAATCCCTTATGCTCATTACTCTTCCTGCAATGCTTACTTTTGGGCTAGTTTTTCCACCATTTTTTAGAGATTTGTGCTTTTCAATTAAATCATTAGCATAATGGGTTCTTTTGAAAGAGTTTGGATATGGGTTGATTCCATTTGATCTAAGCGAGTGTAGTTTCTTTAGTCTTTCTTGGATAATTAGTTCTTCTCTGCCCATGCCTGAAGATGATTTATATGATTTATATGCATTGTGTTTTCTAGAAAAATTTATAAAGTATTTTTCTAAAGTGTTTTCATGGCAAAAGAGTTCGAAGAAGACGATTTTGAGGAAGATGCCGAAGACGAAGAAGAGGATGAAGAAGACGAAGAGTTTTAATCTTTAAATTAGAAGTCCATTATTTTAAACTCTTTAAATCCTTGATATTTTTCTTCTTTTTCTTGAGTGCTACGAATCATTGAGTGTTGAGGTCCTGTTTTACAAGCAATAATCATCGAATTTACCTCGTTTATATTCCCTTCAGCAAATATTTCAACAATACCATCTCCTTTATTTCTGATAAACCCTTTAATTCCTAGTTTTTCTGCGTTATCTCTTACAAACCTATTAAAGAACACTGGTTGAATTGAACCTTGAATAGTTAATCTTACTGATTTTTTCATTTTATTTTTAAGATTATTAGCTTAATATTACTTACTATCTGGAAGCTTTCCAACTAAATGGTCTACTCCCTCTACTTTTGGAACATTTGAAAAGCTTTCGTCAATAAGTCTTATGTGGGGTACGTTGTTCCAATCCAGACCAAACAATTTTGTAGCTTGTTTATCCATGTCAAGAGGTTTGCCTGTAATGAGGAATCCTTTTTCTCCTGCATCAATTATTGCCAAATCTGGCATTTTACACTTTAAGATATCGTGAATTTGATACTTTGTAGGGTGCTCTCTAAGTTTCTTTTTGACGTTTGAAAAAAATCCTCTGTATTTATATCCTGGAAAAGCACCAAGCATAGTATCCAATGATGCTGACAAGCCTAACTCTGGATGTTCTCTAACTGGTGTAGCAGTTATAACAAAACTGTTCAAAAGTATTTCCGGATAATGTATTGATTTAAATCTTAAAAATTCTGGGTTTTGGACTTCTACTGAGCTAGACTCGTTCAAGTCTATAAGCCCTATACTATACTTTTCTGCTAGCCTTGTAAAGCCTAGCTCATCAAAGAGGTCCCTTGTTTCTGCGCCATCACTTCCTTCTGCCAGGATTATATCTGAACCAGGATTCTTATTTGCAACTAAAAATTGGATTAGAGGTTCTAAGAATTCTAGTTTTGTTGAATTTTGAGGTTGTCCCGGGACAAGATGTATTTTAACAACTATGTTCTTATGTTTCTTTAATTCTTCTGGTAATTTTATTAAATTTAGAACCTTTGGAATTGTTTCATCATATGACTTTAATCTAACTGCCAGACCCTTTACCATAACAAAATCTTAAGTCAAGAGTTTTTAACTATTGTTGTTGTTTGATGTAGTTATTAGTTGATTATTTTATATGCCTCGCCTATCTAATTCGTTATTGACTATTGCAACTGTGTGTGAAGCAAAATATGTATTTGGACCAATTGTAACTGGAGTTGCTATTTTTTTAAGACGTTTGTATTCCTTATCTGGAAGACCCCTATGATCTCCAAGAATAAATACTGGATTGTCTTTTATTTTAACTTCTCTAATGTCTTCTCCATCTGGGTCTAAAATAAAGATTTGCTTCCCATCGTCAATTAGTTCATTAACTACTTCCATGAAATTTTTCTTTTCAACCCAGTATCCTGGAAAAACTTCATTTTTCTTACCCTCTTTATACTTATAGAGCATTTTTTTGATAATATCTTGAACATTTTTTTTACTAAGATATATTTTATCAACTCCGGTTATCCCTTCCATCACAGGTTTTAATTCTAGATGCTTAACTGGATCTGGAGGACCTGCAAATATTAAATGTAATTTAACATCCGTCCTCATTTTATGACTTAGGAAGAAAGATGCTATGACTGAGTGAATTGCTATATCTAAACGACCAGATTTCATTAAATCTTCTTTTATTTGATGTCCTGCAGTTGGTGCAGTTCTTGAATAATAAATAAATTCTCTCATGTCAATATGATTACAAAATACAGATTTAAATGTGTTGTATCCTATTGAGCATCCAAAAGTTCTAAAAAATAAACTCAAGAACTTTTTGATATTAGTTTAATACAAAATCAGGTTTAGCTATTAAGTCTTTTGAATTTACAAACTCGTAAACTCCTACGAATTTTCCATCTGAATAAACAGTTATTTTGTCTCCGATTTTTATTTTTTCGCTTGGCTTTTCAGATAAAAATGATTTGAATATTGGGCTACCGGTAAGGATCTTTTTTACTACGTCTTTTCTAACTTCTATTTTTTGGAAAATACTGCAGGCTTCTTCTCCTGAGATTAATACCTTTCTTAATGGTTCTTCATTTCCTTTTTTGTATTCTTTTATAATATTATCAAATTCGTACATTGTAATGGATTTATCCTCTGAAAACATTCCCGCTTTTGTTCTACGTAACTCTAACATATGTGCTCCACCTATTTTTTCTCCTAAATCTGAACATAGCTTTCTTATGTAAGTTCCTGCTTGTACTTGTGTTTGAAAAAGAAAGTCATTTTCTTTTTTTTCCAAAATTTCAAATGTTTTTATTTCTCTTTCTCTTACTGCTCTTTTAACTGATGAACGAACTGGAGGTAGTTGAGATATTTTACCTATGAATTTTTTTGCTTCTTTTCGTAGCTCTTCTAATGAAATTTCTTTATGAACTCTAATTATCCCCACATAAGTTTTATCTTTACCCATAAGAAATGTGCTTAACCTGCACGCCCGATTTAGAGCTATTGGAAGAACTCCTGAAACTTGAGGGTCTAAAGTTCCTAGATGAGACGCTTTAGTTGCTTTGAGCTCTTTAGCAACATAACTAGATACTGTAAAACTGGTTGGCCCAGAAGGTTTGTCTATATTTATTATAGAGAATTTTAGCAATTCTTTTAGATTTTTCATAAATAAGTTATATATTGGCAGTTTTTAAGTCTAAAGATTCAAGGGAACTTGAACCTATAGTAAGAGTATTAAATAAGAAAAATATCGAAATATATGATTAATAAGCTGAAAGGAGGATTAATATGAAAAGCGTAAACATAATTGCGAGTGTACTTCTAGTCTTTATTCTACTTTTAGCTACAGTAAGTTTTGCTATTGCTGAAAGTGGAAGCGACGACTCTATAGATGATGTATTTACTGATGACTCTGACGAAAGTAGTGCTATTACTGCACAAATTGACCCTTCTGAAATTTCTGTTTCTGAAAGTGAAATTGAATTAACTGGAAGAGATTTTACTAAGAAAACAATTACAAGAGGATCAGGATGGATTGTAACAAGCGGTAAGGGAGCACTTCTTGATATTCAATTAGTTAGTGGGTATTCTGGAGACCAAATATTTTCAAAGGGTTGGCTTAAGGCTGGCAACTTGAAATTTAAGCTTGAGTCTACATCTCAAACTGATGATTCCAAAAAATTCCAAATAACTGCAAGAGATGGATCTGTGAGAGGAACACTTTCATTAAATAAAGTAAAATCTTATCAGACAGGATTCGCATCATGGCAAGGTAAAATTGACATGACTGTTGGAAATGAATCTTTCAATGCAGAAGTAGAAATGGCTTTGGAAGAAAAGGTAATTGGCCAAGGTAAAATTGAAGATAGAATTAAACCAGGATATTCTGGAGGAATGGAACTCGGAGGAGTTTATTACATCTTGAATGGAAGATTAAATTCAGATGGAAAAATTGAGCTTGAGATTTCTGGTCAAAGCGACTCTAACAAAGTAAAAGGAGAGTTAGTTTTAGAAAAGTCCTCAGATTTATGGGTTGGAAAGATAGAAATTGAAGATGATTCAGGAGATAATGAAGTCAAAGGAAAGGCAACTGCTAAATTAAGCCGCGAGGGTTCAACATTATATGGACCAATCAAGGTGGAATTAGACGGTTCGCAATCTAATGACCTTGCATCTTTAGAGGGAACTATTAAATTAGTAGTTTCTGAAGCACAAAGAAGGGCGATGTCTGATGACTCTAGTTCTAGAGCTTTAGAGGGTAGTTCTGATGAGGGAAAACCTGAAGAAAAATCAAGATCTAATTCTGGAAAAGACTCTTCTAATTCAGGAGATTCTCAAAGAGGACTCTGGAATAAATTCTGGAACCTATTTGGCGGCAACTGAATATAATTATTTTTTTATTTTTCTTTATTAGAAGAGATTAAAAATAGAAAGATGTTTTGATTTTTATGTCAAAGGCGAAGGGGTCTAGAGCTGAACGCGAGTTATTAGATATTTTTACTCAACAGACATGGAAAGCTGCTCGTGTTGCTGGGAGCGGAGTGAATGAAAATACATTTTGTGATTTAATAGCTGGAAAGAAGGGAAAGGCTTATGCTATTGAGGCTAAATCGAGCAAGAATCCTAGGATATACATAACAAAACAACAGATAAGTGATTTTATGATGTTTTGTGAGGTCATGGGAATGATTCCGGTGATTGCTGTGAGATTTAATAGAGAAGGATGGATATTTCTAGAACCTAAGCAACTAGAAGACTCTGGAGTAAATTGGGTTGTTAATTTAAAGAATGCCAAAATTGTAGGAAAAAGGTTCGGACAGTTTTTTGAAGAAGATTCTATGTCTGAAATTATTTAAGATTCTTACTTATATACTCGTAAGCAGAGAAAGCTGCAGTACAGCCTTCTGCTACACCTGTAATTAATTGCTTGAATGGTTTATCTGACAAATCTCCTGCGGCAAATATGCCTTTTACATTCGTCTCACTTGTTCTATGATCTATGATTACTTCCCCTTTCTCGTTTGTCTTAACCCCTAATGATTTAGGTAAATCTGAAAGAACTATGTGCCCTATTGCTACAAAGACTCCTTGTAATTCGAGCTCCTTACTGCCTTTGTGTGGTTTGTCTAGAACAACTTTTTCTACGAATTGTTTTCCTTTTACTTCTAGTATATTTGTATTGTTTATTACCTCTATTTTTTTATTTTTCATTATTCTTTCGTAGTTTATTGGTTCAGGCCTTATTTTTTCTCCCCTATAAATTATGTAAACTTTCTTTGCATGTTCTGCTAAAACCATTGCATCTTTCGCCGCGCTATCGCTTCCTCCTACCACACAAACAACTTTATTTTTGAATAAAGGAGCATCACAAAGTGCGCAATAGGCTACTCCTTTATTTTCATACTCCTTTGAACCTGGAACTTCTAATTTTCTCCACTTTGTTCCTGTTGCGAATAGAATTGTTTTCCCTTTGTATGTGCTTTCTGATGTTTTTACTATAAATCTGTCTCCTTCTTTTGAGACCGATTCGACTTTTTCTTCTTTTAAGGTTACTTCTGGATATGACTGTGCATGCTCTCTTATTTTGTCTGCTATTTCTGTTCCTGTCAATCTGATGAATCCAGGGTAATTTTCTACTATATTTGTTGTTGTGATGACTCCACCTAATGGGAGTTCAGTTCCGTGGGAAGCTCCAAGGCATAATGTCTTCATTCCTAATCTGGCTCCATACATGGCAGCGGCTAATCCTGTGCCTCCTGCCCCTACTATTATAAAGTCAAATTCGATGTCTTTTTTCATGTCAAGATTTCCTAGAAGCCATAGTTTTTAAAATGTAGGAAAATCTTGAGCACCCAAAAGTCTAGAAAAGACTCAAAGACTTTCTGGTTTTATTTTTAATTTTTTCTTTATTTCTTGTTCGTCAAACCCAACAATTATTGTTCCATCAATATCTATGACAGGAACTCCTTGTTGTCCTGATTTTTTAATCATTTCTCTTGCAGCTTTTTGGTTTTCCCCAACATTGACATCATTGAACTTAACATGGTTTGATTTGAGAAATTCTCTAGTTTTGTGGCACCAAGGACAACTTGAAGTTCCATAAAGAGTTACGCTCATGTCAAAAAATATTCATAAAATTATATAAACTTATGTCTATTTTATAGAATATGAAGTTACGTAATGGGCTAATTTTGCTAATTTTTATATTAGCATTGATTTTATCCATATTCCTTATTCCTGAAAAGTCCGATAAGGTTTGCATTGAAGATGACTGCTTTATGGTCGAAGTTGTTGATACTCCTGAATCTAGACAACAAGGTTTGATGTATCGAGAACAGCTTGATGAAAATAAAGGGATGTTCTTTGTTTTTGATTCTGAAGGAAATTATCCTTTTTGGATGAAAAATACCCTTATTCCTTTAGATATTATATGGATTAATTCTAAGGGAGAGATTGTGGATATAAAGGAAGCTGAACCATGTGAATCAGAACCATGCCCTATATTTTATCATGCAGGTTATGCTAAGTATGTTTTAGAGATAAATAAAGGACTAGGTGCTGAGTTAGGGATAGAAATTGGAAAAATCGTAGAATCTAATTTGATAAAGATATGAACAAAAAAGCATCTTTCATTCTAGCTTCTATAATCACTTTGGTAATTGTTGGAAATTATATCTTTTTCGCAGATAAGGGTATAATCAGAGAAAAGGTCGAGATATTAAGAGTATTAGATGGAGATACGGTTGAACTTACAGATGGGAGAAAAATAAGACTCTTGAATATAAACACTCCTGAAAAGGGCCTTAATTATTCCGAATTAGGAAAAAATTATTTATCTACCTACAAAGAAGTTGAATTAGAAAATGTTGGAAAAGATATTTATGATAGAATACTTGGGAAATTATATTCTGGTGAAACATATCTTAATCTTGAAATTGTAAAAAGAGGTTACGCCCATAGTTATTTAGTAGATGAATCTGAAGAAAAAGATTTTTCTGATGCGGAAAATTATGCAAGAAAAAATGAATTAAATATTTGGAAAAGGTCAAGTTATTATGGTTGCTTGGAAGTAGAAATAAATAAATATGACGAATACATTACTGTAGAAGACTCATGCAGTATAAATTTTATCGGGTGGAGTGTAAAAGATGAGAGCACTAAAATGTATGAGTTTGGAAAGGATCTCGAAAATAAATTCACATTATATTCTGGAAAGGGAAAGGATAATTCTGATGAAGCCTACTGGGGTAGAGAAAACATCTGGAACGATGATCATGATGAAATTTTTATTCGCGATTCTAATGGTCTCCTTGTTTATTATAGTTCTTACGGATGAAGTTAATGCCTTAAAGATAAATGAAATTGAATCTAATCCTCAAGGAGATGATTCTGGAAATGAATGGGTAGAACTATATTCTGAAGATTCTGTCTCTCTAGAGAACCATTATTTGGAAAATGGAGATGGAGAGATATATAACTTAAGTGGTAGTTTTTCTGGATATTTTATAATTACATTTAGCAAACTATGGTTAGATAATACTAATGAGACAGTTTACTTAAAAGATAATATCCAGGTCATAGACGAAGTTGGACCTTTTAACGATAACAAAAACAATCCTCAGACTTATTCTTATTGTAATGGTGAATGGAAGTTTGATATAGGCACTAAAAATCAAGAAAATTCTTGTGATTCTCCTCAAATAATAAATCAAAATAGTAATCAAGAGGAAGAAATTGAAATTGAAGAACTAGAAGAAAAAGTAGAAGATAAAAATAAGTCAATCTTTATGCCTCAAGAAATAAAATCTCAAAAACAAAAGCCAATAAAAATATCCCTTTCTAAAGAAGAACCGATTCAGGAGATAACTAAAACTTACAAAACAAGAATCGGAGTGATCTATTTCTTTATCGGGTTCTGCGTTTTTATAGTAGTTTTAATTGCATTAAAAAAACTTTAGCAAGAATTTATTGTTAGAACTTCTGGAAGACACTTATTTATTGCAGTTGCAACCTTATCTTGTAAATTTACTTGAACCTCTGGGCTGAAATATATTATATTTTTACCTTGTTCTTCCTTTAAATTGCATGATGCACAATTTTGACTGCAAGAAAAAGATTCACCTAAATAATTAATATCTAGATAATTGATTTTTTCTCCTATTCCTAAATCAAGGCTTAATTGTATTTTTCCTTCTGAATTAAGACAGGCCCCAGTTACTTTAGATTTTTGAGCGATACAATCAACTGTTGGAGAGAGCTGGCTTTCAAAGTCGGAAGATAGATCTCTTACATACCCCCAGACTAGGCTTAAAGAAACAACACTTAATACAATTAATAGGCTTACTTGTAATATAGAGGACATCCCTCTTTTATTTAAATTCTGCATGCTGTGACTCCTGCTTCTGCAGTGTTTAGAGTGTTTATTATTGTTCCATCCAAAATGACCTCTACAAAAGGTTTATTTTTATCTGGCCTGATGTAAAATGTTAGAGGAATTTCTGGATTTAGATATGTTTCTCCATTAAGAGTTTCATCAGTCACAACATCTTGTGCATCTGTAAATAAAGTGTTTACATTACAAATATCTCCTACGCATAAAGGACCTGCAACTCCTTTGTCTGGTGCACATCCGTTGAAAAGAACATTATCTGTAGTAACAGATAACCCATTAACATTTACTGCAAGTATTTGATCATTACAAGATAAATCTTCAGATATTTGATTTCCAGTAATTATTGTTTCTTTAGGTTTATTCTTTTCAAGAATTTCAGTTATCAATGCTATATCATATATCCCATAATTATCAGTCACTAGTGACCTCATTACTCCTAGAGGTATTGACCTATAATATGATGATTCAGAACACTCTTGACTACAACCATCTATCTGACCATCAAAATTGCTACATGATGGTTGGCAATTTTTAGAACCTCTTGGAATTTTTGCGCCACCATATTCTTCGGCCAAATTGAATAAATGCCCAAATTCATGAATCAAGACGGAATCTTCATGGGCTTTGTTTATGCTTAAAACTTTTCCGTAAGCGGAACTTCTTATTTGCTTTGTATCTTCTTTGATCACTATTACATAATCATGTTCACATTGACCTGCAAGCTCCAAAACTTCATTATTGTAACAGAGCATCGCTATTCCTTGATAATTTTCACATTCTACTTCCGCATCTATAACTCTCCAATTAAAGTAATCTTTGTAAGATTTGTAAGGCTCTACTGAAAAAAGATAATCTGAATAATGTTTTGCATCTTCAACTGAAGAAATAAACAAGAGATCTATTCTATCTTCGCCATTTATTTCTATATCTTGACATTGATAAGAATAAGCATTTTCTTCAAATGTGGTGTTTTGCTGAATGTTGAGATACCCAAAAACAAGAATTATTCCAATAAGAGGGATTGATGTAAAAAGAAATGCTTTTTGCTCCATATTAAACTTAGAATTTTTGCCCTTAAATAAACTTCGGAAGATTTAAAATAACCTTTAATTTTTACACTATATGGTTGCATTAAAAGCTAAATTTATAATAGAGATTCTTGGAAGACCTGTAGAGCACCTTGAAAAAACGCTTTCTGAACTAATTGAAAAAATTGGGGCTGAAAAGGGAGTATCTATGTTAAGAAAAGAGATAAATAAAGCAAAAAAGGTTGAAAAAGCTGAAAATCTCTGGACTGCTTTTGCAGATATTGACTTGAGTTTTGAGTCGCTTCCTGTGTTTATGAATACTGTTATAACTTATATGCCTGCACATATAGAAGTTTACGAACCTGAAATTTTCAAAATGAATGCTTTTGAGATGAATGATTTTGTGAACTTCATAGTCTCAAGATTGCACAACTTTGATGCCCTTGCTAAAAGAATGATGGGAGAACGTGAAATATTGATAAGTAAACTGGAGTACATTAGAAATGGTGGAGATCCAAAAGATGTTTTTTCCAAAGAACCTATTCCTGCAAAAAAAGAAGATAATAAGGATAAGCCAGCTAAAAAGGCAAAAAAGAAATCTAAATAGATTTTCTAACTAAATTTAGATTCAAGTCTTTAGGTTTTGGAATTTTAGTTTTTTTGTATTTTAGATATACAAATATAAAGATAATTAGTGCAAGGGCTATTAATGAATATAATATCCAATTACTTGATGAATTTTCTTCGGGAATGTTGCAAACTCCCACACAACAAGATCCATCTAGAGCTTGAACATTCTGTCCCGAACAAACCTCTGAAGCTGAGCAAAATTTACCTCCAATCTCAGAACAATAGTATTCTGGATTTGAATTATTAGTGACTTGGCTGTCATTTTGAGTAAAAGTTATCTGAAAAGATATGTTTGCTAGAGTTTCTGAACCTCTGGCTATAAAGATAAACTCGGAGATATCCTTGCTCAAGTTGATTAAAGATATTGATATATTTATGGTCTGATTAGGTTCCAAATTTATAGATTCATTATTTATTGAAAAGATATTTTCATTGTATGCAAAGTAAATTTGGTCTAATAAAGCATCACCATTATTTGTTATTGAGATATTGTAAGATTTTTGATTATTTGATTTAATAGTTTCCCTAAATACTTTTGGATAAACTGATATTGAAACTGGCTCTTGTGAAGCTTGGTTATTTGTCAATAGTATCGGAACTTGATATTTTCCTATTGTGGCTAAATAAAAGCCTGATGATTTTTGACCGAGATTAAATTGTATGTTGTTAATACCCGGATTTAGAGTTATTGCCCTCTCTTCTGGAAAGTTGGAATTTATAGTAGTTTGCTGATCAAGATTTGATTCTATTGAAATTGAAAAGTCTTGATTTGCAACAATAAAGCCTGGATTTATTGAATAATCTGTTAAATTATTTGTGACTTCGAAGGTCTGATTAAAATTAATTATTTCATTTTGCCCGTTTACTGTTGTTGCGATATTGTTTATGAAAATAGTGTAATTATTAGGGCTCGTAGGAACTTGAGCATAAAGGTAATATTTATCTAAAATTCTCCTTATATCATAGTCTACTGCCACAGCAACATGAGCTCTTTTGAAAATTATGTCTGACCTGCCTATTGGTTCTAGAATATTTCCTTGTATTTCTATTATCATTGTCTCAGAACCTTGATAAGTTGGAAGCATTGTAGTGCTTATTGATGAAGCTAAGGGTAGAAAAAATAGACAAAGCAATAAAAAGATTTTTTTCATTTTACTTACTCATTTCTTTGAGCTTTGCCATTGTTTCTTCCATTTCCTTATCCTTGCTTGAAATAGGTCTTCTTATTGGTTGAGGGGCTGAAGCTGGAGAAATTACTCTAGGTTGTGCTCTTGGATAAGGCATTGGACCTCTAAACGGAGGGAATGGAGGTCTTGTTCCAGGAGGCATTCCTCTAGGTCCAGAAGGAGAAGAACCAGATTTATTTCTCGATTTGAATAAAGCCATTTTTATCTTATTTCTGAAGATTATTCCCGCTACTAAAAGAGCAATTAAGATTATCAAAATAGTTATCCAAACTCCAAAATTGCTTTCTGAACTTGATGAGGAAGTTTTTGGTTTACAACAAACATTTCCAGAAGTAGGGCATGTTAGAGCAACTTGTTCTTCGGTGTCTAAACAGGAATTGTCGCAAACTCCTCCTGATGAAGTACATTCATTTGTTTGAGTAGCAGGTCCGCATGTTCCTAGACAGCAAGTTCCATCTGAAGATTTTTGAGTTGAACCAGAACAAACTTCTCCAGATAGGCATATTATCCCTGATAGAGCAGAACAGGATTGTGTCTCAGGCTTTTTAGAGCAACAAGCTTTTGTTCCAGGACATAAATAGTCATTTAAGATTTCTCCATCTAACTGAGCGCAGTTAAACTCTGACGTACAGTAATAACCTGAAGGCTCACATGGATCTGCTGAGCCTGAACTTCCTGAACCTGAACCTTGAGATACTGCTCTTGACCATCCAGCGTAGAGTAAGAACGCTGTATCCCTTATATTGTCATTATTCCAACAACCAGCAGGAGTAGTTATCGTTTCGAAATAAGCCTTTGAATTCGTTTCTTCTATTGAATTTGTTCCTTGTAATGAAAGTAGGGCGAGAGCAGAGTCATAGTATCTGTTATATGGAGTATTAGGAGCTTGCCAGAACTTAGATTGTTGCTGTTGTTGAACTAACTCTCCATATTGGTCTTGTCCATCTGTCAATAAGTGTAAGAAACTGCTAGGCAAGAATCTCTTATTTGATTCTGATAAAGCAAGCAGGTAAGGAAGATATTCACTTATAGATACTCCTAGTTTATCTAATGCTATTGCTGCCCATAGAGTTCCTTCATAATCGCATGAAGTAGATGAAGATGTGAGACATTTTGAGTTTATTTTTTCTATAGTTGTCCCTTGAGCGGCAGTAGAGTGGGCAACAGGAGAAACATAAATTGTTGATGAACCTGTTCTTTGATAAAGTGTGGATGTTGTAAAGTCTTTGTCACAAGAGATGGTATAGTTGTAGTCTATGCAAGTGTTGGATACACGCAACCAGAAACCTCCTGCTTGGATAGAAAGGCAAGAACCAGGATTTCCTGATAAAGTCATATCTTCATTTACTGTAACTGTTCTTTGTTGCTCATTACCATATGAGACAGCACACTCAGAGGATTCGTGATTCTCTATATCTATTTCTATATACCATGTAAGATCAGTTGCTGCTTTGCTTTTTGAAAGAGTCCAATTTTTTATGTCGTTTGTATTTCTGCCTATTCTGTTGTAAGCAAGCATGGCTTGGGCAGTGTCCTTCAGAGGATTTGAAGTTTCTTCCCAATGATTGTTTGTTTTTATTTTGCTTTCGATTACAGAAGTTAATTTTGAGTTTCCTCCTAAAGCAAGAACTCCAAAAACAGCTTCTTGTAAAGATATTGAATTTGGTGCCTTACTCTCTACTTGAGATTGTAGACATTGATATGCTTTAGTTATCACGCTTGCACTACTTGTGCCTGAAGAACTTCCTCCTGTAATGGAAGATGTTGTGGGGCTTGATAATTGGTTAGATTGCGCCAATGCAAATGAAGCCAAAAATACGAATAATAATACTAACAGAACACCTTTTTTATGCATAAGCTATTAGAGGAGAAAGTGTTTATAAAGATTCTTAAAAATCTCAAAAAGAGGAATGTTTAAAATTAAAGAGGTTCTTTTCGTATGATGATGAAAAAGAGGAGCATACTATTTGTAAGCATATTACTTCTGGTACTTGCTACTTTTGTAGGTGCTGCAATATTTGAAGATAATGATTCTTCAGATTTTTCACAAGGAATATTTTATAGAACATTTTACAATGTTTCTGGATTTGTTCAGTTGAATAATTCGCAAGGTTTCTCTTTGGGTAATTTTTCGTCAAGAATTTTTGACGCAGGTTTGAACTCAACATGGAAAAATATATCTTGGACTCAGGAATTATGTTATGGTTGTGAATTACCTAACAACGGAATTGTTGAGCAAGGAGATTTTATCCGACCTTTGAACATGTCAGGAAATATTTTGTTATTGCATATGAACGAGTTAAGTGGAAATGCAACTGATTATTCTCCATATAATACTACAAGTAGAGTTTCGTTGTTTGAAGGTAATGAATATGGAGTTGCAGGAAGATTCGGCACTGCATTTGATTTTGAAAATGGTGTCGGTTCAAACGGCGAATTCATAAATTTTTCAACTCCTTCTCAAATTAATAGCTTGGGAAGTCAAATAACATTAGAGACTTGGATAAAACCGGAGAGTTTTCCAAATGATCCCACCATAATTGATAAGGGAACTTCGTTGCTTTCATTTTATATTTCTTCAGGAGCTTCTAATGTTTTGACATTTATTCTTGATACTAGTTCTGGTGCAGCTACAAGTTATGTTGCAAATACGGATATGAATGTTAGCGAATGGTATCATTTAGCTGCAACATATAATGGCTCGCAGGTTAGACTTTATTTGAATGGAATTCTTGACAATACTCCTACTGCAAGAACTGGAACTATTTCAACGAATTCTTTGGATTTGATTATTGGTTCAGGATGGAGTGGGACAAATCCTAATGCTTTCCCTTTTGATGGTCTAATAGATGAGGTTGCAATATACAATAGATCTCTTAGTGCTCAGGAAATACAAGATAGATATTTGAGGGGAGCATTAAGACTTAATTTGAGTGCTAGAAGTTGTGATGATTCTTCTTGTGCTGGAGAAGGTTACACTCAAATAAATGGACAGTCTCCTCAGAATTTAACTTTGATAAGTAATAACTACTTTAATTATAAGTTTGAGTTCTCGACTGAAAACACTCAATTTACTCCAAGATTATACAACACTACTATTAGTTCATTGGCTACTAATATAGCTCCTACAATTAACTTGACTTATCCTATAAACAATTCAAATTATACTTCATTGCAGACCATACTTAATTATACCGTATCTGATAATGAATTAGATAGTTGCTGGTATACTTTGAATTCAGGAGCAACTAATAATAGTGTTAACTGCGGAGAAAATCTTACTTCTCTTACAAGCAGTCAAGGAATAAATATTTGGAGAGTTTATGCGAACGATACTTCTGGAGCTGAAAGCTCTAGTTATACTTCTTTTTTCATAGATAGTATCGCTCCGACTATTTCGATAGTAAGTCCTTCAAATAATAGTTTATTAACCTCTACTCTTGTGAGGGTTAATTATACCTTATCTGATAGCGGAGTTGGATTGAATAGATGTTGGTGGACAAACTCTTCTGGAGTGATTAATAATACAATTACTTGTGGAAATAATTTTACATTTACAGGTAATGAAGGAACTAATTTTATTAGAATATATTCTAATGATACTTTTGGAAATTTAAATTCTCAGACAAACACTTTCGCGATAAATACTCAAGCTCCTAGTGTTAATATTGTTCATCCTGCCTCTGGTTCTGTTATTGGAATTCAAAATGGAATAAATTTGAATTTTAGTGTTGTTGATCCACTTTTACAGAGTTGTTGGTATACTCTTACAGAAGGATTTTCGAATAATACTATCTCTGGATGTCAAAACACTACCTTCAATGTTAATAGTGATGGCCTCTATGAAGTTATCTTGTATGCGAATGATAGCACAGGAAATATTGGATTTGATTCAAACACATTTACAGTGAGCGTCGGTTCTCCTTCAATAAATCCTCTTTATCCCATAGACCAATATCTTGGAAATCAAACAACTCAGAGAGTTAATTTTACCTACACTCCTGTAGATTTGGATTTACAAAGTTGTAGTTTATGGACGAATACTACTGGAATTTTTGCTCTAAACCAAACAAATAATACTATTATTTCAGGACAGGAAAGTTCATTTTTCTTGAACCTTAGTAACTCTAATGATGGAGCTTACTCCTGGGCAGTTTCCTGTAATGATACTTTGAATCACAACTCAATCACTGGTAATCAGACTTTTTACATTGATAGGACAAAACCAAATGTTACTGTTAATGAGCCTTCAGGTACCTACTCTAGCCTTACAAACATCCCTATAAGTCTAACGATTACTGACGCCAGTCCGGTGCAGTGTTTTTACAATGTTACTTTTGCTGCAACTGGAAATCCAGTTATAGGAAATTCTGAACTTGTTAATTGCGAATCAACTACTTTTACATTAGATACTGAATCAAGCTATTTCTTGTGGATGTCCGTTACTGACTCTGCAGGAAATGTAAATATTACTAGAAAGAGCTTTACTGTTGACCTTCCTTCTCCATCTAGTTCTGGTTCTGGAGGTGGTGGATCAAGTGGCGGAAGTAGCTTAACTGGTTCTAGTGTTAGTGTTAAACCAGCATTTAGTGCCGAACTTGAAAATATAGATAAACTAAAGATAAGGAGAGGAGAGTCTGAATTAATTGAGCTTCCTGTAAAGAATTCTGGTCTTAGATTCTTGAACAACTGTTTGTTTATTAAAGATGCAGGTGTTTCTGAATGGATTTCAGGACAAGATATTTATTCATTGAGTCCGGGACAATCAATAAATTATGTTTTTTCAGTAAGTGTTCCAGTAGATGCTGAAATGGGAGATTATTTTGTAACTTTAGGAGTTAGATGCCAGGAATTAAATTCAAGCTTTACTTATCAAATAGAAGTTATAGGAGGAGAATTTGAACTTAACATTCTTTCCTCTGAAAGAGTAGGTTCTAAATTAAGAGTCAATTATGCTGTCGAGAACTTTGGAAATGTTGAAAAAACATTATTTGCAAAATATAGATTGATTGATTCCGATAATGAAGTTGTTTCGGAAGGGCAATTTAGTTCTTTGAAGATTAAAGCTAAGGAGAAAGCAGAATTTAAGAGCGATTTTGAATTGCCTAGAAATTCTATAGGAGATTATATCTTGATAATGGAAGTTTCAGATAGTCTCGATATAAGTCAAAAACAACAAACTGTAAGGTTGACTACTGGAGGAGTTACTGGTTTTGCGATATCTGATAATAATCTTAGAACAATTGCTTGGTTTGGAATAGTAGTTTTGATAGTTTTCGGCATGTTTATAGTTGTTAAAGTAATAAGAAATCAGCTTGCG
>CAYMJZ010000004.1:0-20802 GCA_964391445.1 Candidatus Woesearchaeota archaeon | reverse complement strand
ATAATCTATATAACCGTCAAAGTTAGTATCATTATAATAAGAAATATTAATAACTGATGAATTTTCAACCCACTCTATTTTTACAGAAGAAATATCCTTTATTTTAGAACTATCTTGTATTGAAGTGTAAACAAGGACATTTTCATAATGAACATCTTCCGGACTTGATACTAAAACTTTCTTGAAATTATCATGAACAATTTCTTCCAAAGCAACAGGCGCTCCAGTATAATATTCAACCTCTATAGCAGATTCATTTTCAAGAACTTCAACAGATATTTCTTGAATTTCAGTTTCCTCTTCAACAACTCTTCCAGTGATACTAAAGAGCCTTAATATTTTTTTAAAAAATGAGTCTCTATTCAAATCAATATCTGCAGTAACCTCTCCAGTAATACCTACAACAACATCTGCTTCATCACTAAATTCTTCAAAAACTTCAATCTCTTCAACAAGATCATCAGATATTTTATTTACAGTTACATTTTCAGCACTAGCTGGTATCTCAATGGTCAAGTTCAAGCTATCATTAGACTCAACAGAAACAGTCTTAACCCATCTAACAGGTTTTCCAATTACTGCTCCATATTGTATGGTTTCTACTTCAATTAAAGTATCATTAATAATTGTCTGATTAATTTCAGTTACATTTTCAATCTGAGTTTGATTAGAAATAGTTTCATTTACAAAAGTCTCGTTTACAATGGTCTGATTAATAGACTCATTAAATGAAACAGCTCCTTGAGAAGAAGGTTCGTTTTCAACTAAAGGAATATCTCCTGATATGCTAATATCTTCAGAAGATTCAACAATAATCTTATCATCATAAACTAGACTAATTGAAAACTCTGCTTCTTCACTTGCAATTATTCCTAAAGAACCAATATCTAATAAGATTAAAATAGATTTATCTCCAATATAATCTTCTCCAAAACCTTCAGATTCCACAGAATAATCTGTGCTAACTAAAACCCTGTTATTTGTTACCTCAAAATCAACAACGCTATCTTCTAAATTTTCACTTCCATGATAAATGCTTCCTTCAACAAGAGAAGCCTCTTCTCCAGAATTTAATTCATAATTAAAATCATTATTTTTAGATACCGTTCCAGAAATAATATTTGAATTTGAAATTACTGCTCCAGTTATGCTAGCCACATCATTAGATGATTCTGAGGAAGATGAATCAGAAGATTCCCCTTCAGAATTTTCTGAGGGGTGTTCACTAGATTGGGAAGATTCAACATTAGAATCTGAATTTTCAGGTCCAGAATTTTCTACAGCAGAGCTTTCTTGACCATCTTCATCAACATTATTATTTTCAGAACTTTCTTCAATCACATAAAATTCAAAATTTAAAGTAGGATAGTCAATAACTTTTCCAGGTAATCCGTATCCCAAACCATTTCCTGAAATTCCAGTTCCTTGCGCATAAAATGTCCCTTCAATTTTCTGATTAGAAACCAATTCAGATAAAAGAAATTCCTTAGAATAATTTCCATAGTTAACTAAAACTAAAGTATCTACAGGAACAAGTTCCCCTTCTAAAATATTTAACTCCAGTTTACCAGCGATCTGTTCTCCAAAATCATAATTAGTTTTGATATCTAAAGAAACATTTCCAGTAATAGTTGAAGATATAAAATAGACAGAAGCAATAAACAAAACAAAAGCAAAAAGCAATAATATATTTTTTATTAAAGATAAATGAATTTTCTTATGAGGAATTTTATTCCCTAGATAAGTAGTTACTACCTGTCCATCAACTCTCTTAGTTTCATAATAATAAGGTCCAAATCTTTTTCCATCTTTATATGTATATTTTTTATGCACCACTTTTAGTTCTCTTACACCCTTTTTACGTGAATCCATGGAAAAACTTCTTTATAAGCATTTCCAACTAATTTTCAAGTCAAAAAAATAGTTCTCTTACATAAAAAATGAGGCATTTTTCCTGCTAATTATAAGACTTCTGTGCAATTTATCTATATTTTCTTCACAAACAAAATCATGCTGTCTAAATCCGCCCCCAAAAGTCTTTGGAATATGTAGAAGTTCATGAATTATTACCTTATCTTGTTGTTCCTTAGAAAGTTTATCAAATCTTTCAAGGAATTCAATTGTATAGAAAGCAGAGACTTTCATTCCTTTCTGCATAACTTTTCCTATAGTATGACATCTCGCAATAGTCCTTTTAGTACTTGAGCCAAAAGAACGTAAGCATTCAACCCTCTCCAAATCAATATGGTCCATGTCAAGAGCTTTAACAATCTCAATTAATCTATTTTTCAAATCAGGAGCATAATCATATTTCATTAATCATCACAATTCTAAGTTCTTAAAAGAGTATATAAAAATTTATCTTGTTAATATTTCAAGCCCGTCTAAATTTTTGATAACATAATCCTTTCCAACAGCTTGTTTTGTCTTCAAGTTCATAGCCTTTACAAATTTATTTCCTATATCTGTATGTAACTTGTAAGCAAAATCTAGAGCAGTAGAGCCTGGAGGCATTAAAAAGCAATCGGGCAATACATTTCCTTTACTATCTTCCATCTTAGCTCCTGCTGGAAATACTGCAACATATTTCAATATGTCAAAAACAATACTGTTTAGTATTTGTTGAACTCCTGTAGATCCAAATTCATGCATAACTTTTCTAATTGTCTCTAAAGCATTTTTTTGGGCATCTGTTAATTTTCCAATTATTTCAAAATCTTTCTCTCCGGGAATATACTTTATCATTCCAGCCTTATCTGCCTGCCTCAAACTCAACTCTCCATCTGCAAAACAAGGAACAATTGGATAGCCAAAAGTATTTTTTATTTTATCATAATTAACTATTCCATTAGGCCTATCAACTTTATTAGCTGCAATAATCATAGGTTTTGTATAAATCCTCAAAGATCTAGAAAAATGAAATAAAGTTTCATCATTCCAAACACTAGGTCTTGTTATATCGAACTTTTCCTTAATAACTACATGATTAATATCATCTTCAGTGACTTTCAATCCAGAGAACTGCTTAGCGACAGTCTTTGCAAAATTTCCCTTTTGCATCTCCATACTTTTCATTACAGTAGACCAAACCTTTCTCAATATTCCTAAATACCACAAGTCAAGTTCTTTCTCAATCATCTTTATATCTTTTGAAGGATCATAATTCTCAGTTTGTTTTCCACCTTCATCAGTCTCCCCAGACATATCTACAACATGAATAAAAGCATCTACTCCTGCTAAATCATCTAAAAACTGATTTCCCAAACCCTTGCCTTCTGAAGCTCCTTCAACAAGACCTGCAACATCAAATAAGTCTATAGGAACAAACCTATTTCCGTCACGAACATATCCTTGCCTCGGATTGCTTACTTTTCCAAAATCAGTAGCTAAATCGTGAATCTTAACGTAAGCCATCCCATGATTTGGTTTTATAGTTGCAAAAGGATAATTTGCAATCAAGACATCTGACAAAGTAGCAGCTTTAAAGAAAGTGCTTTTTCCAACATTAGGTTTTCCAACCAATCCAATTATCATAAAAATCAAAGAAAAACATCATTTTTAAGACTATTTACTTCAATCAAAACAGAAGTCAAAAGCATATTTATAAACAAAATAGTAATATAAATTACATGAATAAAATAATATCAGCAATTCTAATGTTTCCAATTATAATTGGATTAGCGAGCGCATGCTCTTGTATATCTCTAGAAAATACTGAAGCTAAATTAAACAATGCGGCCTACGTATTCTCGGGTTCAGTAGAAAGCATTAAGCTATCAAATTCATATTCTAACCAGGAAATGCAAGAGGTTATGATAAGAACGATACAATATTGGAAACCATCTGAATTTCCAGAGTCAGTAAATCTAAAAATATACTCTACAAAAGACACAGGAGCCAATTGCGGATATAATTTTGAAAATGGTAAAACTTATATTATTTATGCATATCTTGATGAAGAAACAAACAGATTAACAACAAATTCATGCATGGGGAATACGATAATTATAGAAGAAACAAATGAAATAAGAGAATTAAATACCTTGACAAATTCAACACCTATAAACGAAGGCTATGAGAAAAAACCAGAACCTATTGAATCAAATATATTCACAAGATTCTTTTCTTGGTTCAACGATCTATTTTCTTAAATTAGCCAAGTAACTAAAAGCAAAGATGACTTGTTTGTCTATGGATATTCAAATCCTTATGTAATGAGCCCACCAGGATTTGAACCTGGGACCCCTGCTGTTCTTAGCTGTTCAAGCGTGAACTTATGCTCCTAACGAAGCACAATCATATAAGAGCAGTGCTCTAACCGGGCTGAGCTATGGGCTCCTAACCATAAGTCAAAAATAGTTCTTTTTAATGTTTCCCTTTTGATAAATAAGTTACTTTTTGCAAACAACTAACGCATAATCTTTGTTTGAGTCAGCAATAACCTTAGAATCGTTGAAATACATTTTACAGAATTTTTCAAATTCCTCTGCATAATATTTGTATAAATGAGCTACTACAAACTCATCACCTTTCTTAAAAGTAATTTCTCTTCCATCTATAGTTTTAGTTATATTTTTATTCAACTTATAAAAAAATTCGACTCTCGAATTTCCGAACCTAGCATTGAATTCAAGATCTTTTTCCTTAAAACCAAGTCCAAACATTAGATGCTTAAACCAATTATGAAACGAAACGTCTTTATATTTATGAATATCCACGAGTCTTTCACCAACTCTAATTCCGTTTCCAATAATCAAAATATCTCCTTTATCCATATCTCTATTAAGCTCAAATAAGTATTCATTAATATCAAAACAAGCAATAACTCCTCCAAATAAAACAACTACATTCTTTTTAAAGCCATCTGACTTTAACATAGAAGAAATATCTCTAAGAGCCCTACCATCTCCAGAAGATAGAAATGGCTTATAATCAACAACATTTGAGATATTAGCATTTTTCATATTATTCATAGCAATATCAATTAAATATTGAGAAGCATTAAGAGGACAATACCTTATCTTAAGTTTTTTATTTTTAGAAACAAGTTCTTTAACAAATTCAACAGCCTTAAATCCGTCCCCACAATAAACATCAATTAAATTGAAAGGTTTATTTTCAAGACTGTCTAATATGAGATCAATTTGTTCTTTAATTAATTTTAATTCTAATTCAAAAAACTGTTTTTTATAAGAAGGATTAGAAGAAAACTTAAGAAAACCTTTTGCTAAATCATCAGTCAAACTTAGATACTCCAAGCTTGTAATCTCCCAAGATCTATTTCCATTGGTCTGAGCAAAACCGTTTTTCAGAAATCCTTGTAACAAAATGTCATGCAACCATAGGTTTTGACCCTTGCTCGCATTAGGCATAAATATAGCCCACTAATAAGGTATTTATTCTTTTGCCCTTAACTTTTACTATCATTCAATGAATAAGAAGATAATGATAAAAAAGGTTTAAAAGGCATCCAAAACAGATAATCATGTTGCCCTAATAGTCTAGTGGTCAAGGACGCGGCCCTTTCGCGGCCGAAACCCGGGTTCGAATCCCGGTTGGGGCATAAAGCGGGAGCAGAGCGATCCCTAAACCCCTCTGTTTCCGCTTTAATAAATTTTAAAAATACTAAAGTCCTCATGAAATGTGGAACAATTAGAGATTCCAGCAACTGAACCTGTTAAAGAGAAAAAAAATAGAAAAATATTTTCTTTGATTTTAATATTATCAATAGTATTAAATTTAATTCTTATAATAAAAATAATAAATCCGGAGATAAATATAACTGGCTCTGCAGTTCTAGTTAGCCCAGAAATAGATAAAGATTTAGCCAATAACGTAGATTCATCAAAATATATTCTTCACTATACAGGTTTAAGAG
The DNA here is from genome assembly GCA_964391445.1 of Candidatus Woesearchaeota archaeon. GTDB lineage: Archaea > Nanobdellota > Nanobdellia > Pacearchaeales > GW2011-AR1 > SICU01. Next base: position 14,924 of record CAYMJZ010000004.1, on the reverse strand, counting down.
ACCAAATAATTCCAGAGTTGGAAAAAAATAATGCTAAAAATAAAGTAGGTATTTTTGTCCAAGACATAAATATAGGTGCTTGGATGGGAATAAACGAGAGAATGGGATTTACTCCTGCAAGTCTATTAAAAATCCCCATAATGATGGCCATACTTAAAAAAGTAGATAGGGGAGAAATAGCCTTATCAGATAAAATAATAATAAAGAAAGAAGACATAGACGCCAGTTATCAAACAAAATATGAAGGAAAAATAGGGCAAGAATGCACTATAGAAGAATTATTAGCTTCGATGATCTCCGAATCAGATAATACTGCAAAGAATGCTCTTGCAAGACAGCTCTTTGCTTATGAAGTAGATGATGTATTCAAACATGTTGGAATACCAAACCCTTATCTTCCAGAAAATGTAGATAAAACCGTATCTCCTCGAGATTACGCGAGATTTTTCAAAGCATTATATTATTCTACATTTTTGTCTCCAAAAACATCAGACCTTGCATTAAAACTTACAACAAATACCCAATTAGAAAACTTAATTCCTGAAGGTGTTGAGGTAGCACATAAATTTGGAGTATATGATGAATCATTTCTACATGATTGCGGAATAGTTTATCATAAAGATAACCCATATATAATCTGCGTAATGACTAAAGAAATGTCTTCAACAATAAGCTCAGAAATAATCAGAAAAGTATCATCTTATGTCTATGATTTTGTAGATAAAGGTTAATTCTTTTTTATAATAATTAAAGGTCTAACTCTAAAATCTTTTTTTGATTTAAAGATGTCACCTTTATAGTCAAACCAAACTTTTTGAAAATTAATCAAACTCATAGAAACCTTTTTTCCATATTCTGGATCAATAAAATAAATTTTATTCTTATCAATACCTATAACAACTGAATAATGACCTTCATCTTCAGAAAACCAGTTTACTATGGCTGGAATTCCCAAATTTACAAATTTCTTAATTTCTTCAAGACTAGATTCTTCCTTATAATATGAATTAAAACCAAAATGTCTAGAAGCCTTAACCATATTTTCAGGAGATGTCCCCAAATTAGTTTTACTCAGAGAAGTCTTAGTAATTTTAGCAATATCTTTTATACTAATTTTTAAATTATAATAATCAAAAACCATCTTCAAACAATAAGGCCCACAATAAGAATTAGTTTGTTTCAAAGGCTTAATATTTATCATCCTATTGACCTCAAAGCTTTTTTTCTATATATAAAACCAAAAATTAACCCAAAAAACATTCCAGATAGATGGGCAATATTAGCAGTATTTCCGCCAGTAGAATAAAAGAAACCTACTAAATCTCCTGCAGCCCATAATATCCCTGCAATGAACATAGGCATTGGAAATCCAAAAGCGAATATCATCATCAAAGGCCTAATAAAAATTATAGCACCTATGACTCCAAAGATGGCCCCAGATGCGCCCAAAGAAGCATCATAAAAATTAATACTAATTAAATTAGCAAGAATTCCGCTAATAAAAAAGACTATCAAAAATCTTCTAGATCCGATCAATCTTTCAAGCATACTTCCAAACAAAGCTAAAGCAAAAACATTGTATAGTAAGTGGGCAAAACCGCCATGTAAGAATATCGGAGTAATAAATCTCCAAATTTCTACAAAAGCATCAGAGTTAAGCAAGAACAAATCAGTAAATCCTGAAACAAGTAATTGAATTAAAAACACAACAAAGATTATTCCGCACAATTTCAAAGCATAAAATCTAAACCTCTTTCTTTTGTTCATGATTAAACAAAAATTAAACATAATAAAAACCTATCTAAAACGACATTTATATAAACTAGTAAGTAGTAACAAAAGCAAAGCTTTAAATATATAATTTTTGATCGATTTTTATGACATTTGATACGACCAGGTATGTTGCAAAAGGTATCCCTAGAATAACTAAAGACTTAGCAGACGCTTTATCTCAAGGAATCCCAAGAGAAAGAACTACACAATCATTCGAAATGGAAAATCCATATTTAAGAGAATTAATAGCCTATAGACAACATGAAGTAGAGAAAAGTATTGACAGAAAATTAGCTAGAGGAACTCCAATAGATGTATTAATTAGGCTAGTCTCAAGAGAATTCTTAGTAGGAGCCTCTTTAGTTTATTCAGGGTTATTGAACGCATCAGAAGGAAGTTTAGGAGTAGAAAAAATAAATGTAAAGTTCTCTGAAGATTCAGGATTGCCAATTTTGACAGAAGAAATGGGAAGTAATGCCATAAGAATTTATACAGGCACTCATAAAATAGCAAGATCTTCGGATGAATTTATGGATGCATTAGAAGAAACTAATCCTGAAATTTTTAGAGGATTAAGTGCTTTAGGAGAGATCTACAAGCAAAGAGGAGAAAAATCTCCTTTAAGCCTTGAAGATCCTGCAATGATAAAAAAAAGGACAAAACAAATGGGAAATAGCGGTGCAGAAATATTATATGATGCGCTAAAAAGACAAAATCAAACTTATAATTTAGCAGAAGGTTTCATACTTTAAAGCCTTAACTTTATAAACTCTATAAATCAACTAAAATCATGAATTTACAAACCTTGAGGTTTATTCATAGTCGCTAAAGAAAGCAATTCTAGTTTTAACCCTCTTACACAAGATTTACAAAATACATATTCTTTATATAGTAAATATAAGGAAAAACTAAATATATGGCGGATGTTGTGTAATGGTAGCATACCGGCTTGTGGCGCCGTTGGAGTGGGTCCGATTCCCACCTTCCGCTTTTCGGTCTAAAGATTGAAATAAGCCATAAATAAAAAAGGAATAAAAAAATGATATACCAACCAGAAAACGTCAAAGGATTTGAGGATTCTCTTCCTCCTGAATCTCTAAAACGTGAAAAGATAAAAGAACTAGCAAAGAAATACTTCAAGCTATACGGATTTTTACCAGTTGAAACTCCAACAATAGAATTTGATGAGCTAATTAAAGGAGACAATATAGGTGAAGAAGACGAAGCAGTCAGAGACAGATTCAGATTAAGAGACAGAGCAAATAGAAATCTAGGTTTGAGATATGAATTCACATTCCAATTATCAAGAATATTCAAACAAAATCCAACTATAAAACTACCATTTAGAAGATACCAAATAGGTTCTGTATTCAGAGATGAAAATATTAAACTAGGAAGAACCCGCGAGTTTACTCAATGCGATATAGACATTATTGGTGATCAAACAGTAAACGCTGAAGCGGAATGCCTTGCAGTTGCAAGCGATATTCTAAAAGAATTAAAAATAGAAAATATTGAGATTCAGATTAATAACAGAAAATTAATAGATGAAATAATAAAGTCTGTCCAAATACAAGATAAACTGCAAGTTCTGAGAGAGATAGATAAGATAGATAAGATAGGAGAAGATCAAGTTAAACTTAATCTAAAAAAATATGCAGATTCAAATCAAATACTAAGCTTATTCAAATTGATGGAAAAAGACATTAATTTCTTCAAAGATAACATGTTCTCAGGAGCAGATGAATTAATTGATTTAATAAAAAAATGCAATGATTTAGGAATAAAAGTAAAATTCAATCCCAAACTAATGAGGGGTTTCAATTACTATACCGGCACAGTTTTTGAGATATTAGTGGGAAAAACAGCTCTTCTAGGTGGAGGCCGTTATGATAGATTAGTTGGAAAATATATCCCAAATAAAGAAATACCAGCAGTAGGACTTTCATTTAGTATAGAAGCCATAATTGGATTATGTCAGAAAGAAGTATCTCAGTTAGAAATAGATAACACAAAGGCAATAATAATTTCAATAGAAAAAGATAAAGAAGCAATTAAACTGGCTCAAAACCTAAGAAAAAATGATATTAGTTGCATAGTGAATTCATCTAGTGTTTCAAAAGCATTAGAATATGCAAATTCATACAATATCTCTTATGCAATATTTGTTGGAAAAGAGGAAGTAAAACAAAAGAAATTCAAAATCAAAGATTTAAAGTCTGGAGAGGAGTCTCTTCTAAATGAAAAATCAGTAATAACTAGATTAAAAGATTAGGAAGTTTTCTTATCGATTTCAGATTCAATAACCTGCTCTTCCTCAAGTTGTTCCATCTCTTTCTTCAATCTTTCAATCAAATCTTTATTCTTAGATTCGTATATCTCCTTCAACAAAATCCATATTTCTTCAAAATGACCTTCTTGTTCAAGCCAAACTTTCTGTTGGTTATCTAAATGAAGAAGAGAAACAAAGGTAAGCAACCTCTCCTCAGAATCCATACTTGAAAGTTCAGACATAGGAACTCTTTCATCAGATTTAGAAAATATACCTTTTAGTTTGGAGTATATCCCTTTAATCTTATCCTGCAAATTAAACAATTTTTTAGGAATTGGTAAATAAGCATTCATCTCATGTTGTTTTAAAATAAGAGCCTTTCTTTCACGCCTAGATTCTGTATTCATAGCTTTAGAAAGAGCAAGAATAAGCTCTTGCAAAGAAACCTTCTTATGTCTTGGCAAAGGAGTTCTAGGAACTAAGTCTGGAATATCTTCATCTAATTCTATCCTTTCTTGAGTGTAAACCTTTTCTTCTTTCTTTCCATAAAGAATATCATCTAAAGACTGTAAATCCTTACTTAAAAGAATTTCAGATTTTAAGCGAAGTAACAAAGAAGCAGCCAATAAAACCTTAGAAGAAATAAAGAAATTAGCCTCTTCAAGCTCACGAACTTTCTCAATATACTTATTTGCAAGAACGCTTAAATTAATATCCCAAGGGTCAAGCTGTTCAGAATTAATTAAATCATATATAATAGTCTGCCAGCTTAACCTTTCATCAAAAAGCAAGTCATGAATCTGTTCCTGACCAACACGTTCTTTTAATTCCTTAATTTCCTTAACATTACCTATAATTTCATCAGCTTCTTCCATTATGAATCCCAAACAGCAAAAAGAAGAGTTTATTTATATTTATCCAGAACAAGTTGACTGATAAAATCTAAGACCTGGAACAACTCCAATACCTCTAGTCGCAAAAATACGGCCATCATTTGTCACAGTTATGGGCCAAGGAGCTCCAACATGATTATTAGCACTATAAATTTGCGAATTACTCCAATTGACACCATCAAATCTTGTTATATACTGCCCGTAAAATCCTGGCCTAGTACGACTATAAACATACAAAAGATCAGACATATCATTTTCTACTAGTAAAGGAGTTATTCTGTTTCTATCAGTTTTAAGAATTGTTCCTCTCCCAGTTGCAGGTTTTATCAAAAAGAAATCAGTAAAGTTTGCATTACTCGGATAATTTCTATAAGTATAAAATAAATTATTCAATAATGTAACAACATTAGAACGGCTCATAGTATTCTGAGGCACAGAAATAGAATTCTGCGAAATTACATCAAAGAAAGAATTAGATGAAGTAACATTAAAGCTATGATAAATAATTCCTTTTTCTTTAATAATTCCTGAATATGTCGAATAATTTGTATGGTTTGTAAATGAACCATAACTATTAGAGCAATGATCTGAAGGTAGAGGAGTAGAATTCAAAGGCAAAATAGAGCAAGATGCAATATGTCCATTTAGAAAAGACCATTGAGTATCATCTGCAATGACTAGATAAATTCTATTTTGGCTATTAATTGGCACAATGTCCATTATTTCATGATTGATATTTTGAATAGACAAAACAGTTGTATGCTGAATACAGTTATTCTGATTTAAAGTACAACTATAAACTCTAGACCCAAGAGGAGTACCATTCTGATAATCATAGAAAGTCCAGTAAAAACGAGTCAACCCTCCACTTTCATCAACCATTCCGTGTAATTCAGGTATTACTCCTGCTGAAGGCCCAGAAGTAGGAGCATGAGCCTGCGTATTATTTGTAATATAAATAGCCCTATCATCATTTGTCAATAACAAACCATCTATTCCTAAATCATAAAGGTAATAGTCATAAATATTAATTGGACCAATAGAAGGATAGTCAGAAGTCATAAATAAAAGATATCTCTCACTCAAAACCTTAGGCTCATAAAACCTATGATTTGGAGGAAAAGGATGAGCATTAGAGAGCATCTGGGCTATACCAGAGGAAATATCTGTATAATTCAAATTACATGCAGCAGATACAGTCTTTCCAGATACATCAGTACCAAAAAAAACAAACAGAAAAGCAACAACTAAAATTAAAATAACCATTCCAAAGTTTTTGCCCAAATTATGCATAAAAATCTAACATTTAGACGATATTAAAAGCTATGCAATCTAAAAAACACAGAGAAAAAGAAGCGTGTTGTAACTATATAATAAGAACAAAATCGAAAGGTTTAAATACCTGTCCAAGTTCGTATAATTATCATCACCTCTTTTTCCCAGGAGGGGACATCATAGCCATCTTCTTGAAGGCCATGGTCTCTCCTCTATGGGTTTATATTCACTTCTAAAAAAGATTTAAATATTCAATTTATGAGACTAAAATATGACTGAAGCGAGATTTAGTACAAAAGAATCAATAGACGCTTGGTTTGAGGGTGCAATGAACGGGTTAGTGGCAGGAATGACAGTTGAATTAGAAAAGCAGGAAGCTACATCAGAGGAAGTAGACAAAAGGGTTGCTAGGACTTATGTCTCAACATTAAGAGGATTAAATATAGTGAGAGAATCTTTGTACAAATCAATTGGGGAAAAAGCACCGCAAAGAGCTAGACTGAAAGATGTAGCTTTTAGAGCTGTTTATTATAGATAAATTACTTCTTATTAAATTCTGTATACTTGCATTTTCCGCAATGCAATCTATTCAATCCGCCACCTAAAAATATTCCGGGACCGCATCTTGGACAAAATTTACCTTCCCTCTTTACTGAATCTCCTGTAACTTTATACAACTTATACTTCTGACTTGTAGGTTTGTTTATGTGTTTCTTTTTTCCGCCAGATGCCTTATCAGCCATTATGAACTCCCTCCAGCTTTCTTAACCTTAGGTTTAGGTTCAATTTCAGCAAGTTTTTCCGCAGAATCATAAACACTAGCTTCAATGATAAATTCTGGACTACCAAAACTACCCTTCACAGATTTAACTGCAACACAATCTGCAGTTTTGTTGAAGTGTTTAGCAATATCTTCCTTTACAGTATTATACCCAGGATTTGAAGCATAACTCTTTTTAGCAATAACATCATGCCTGTGTAACAAAGGATTATAAGAATTCAAAGTAAATTTCATCTTAATCTTACTGCAAAAACTCCTTTTCCTTTAATACCTATATTCTTAGCAATCTCAGAATTTTCTGGATCTATAATTGTTATCTTTCCTTTAAAGGTATCAGAACTGTCAGTACTTTGACAGTTAGGACAACTTGATCCCTCATAAATCATTCTGCAATTCTTGCATGCTTTTTCTTTAGCCATTATTCTTTTTTACCGCCCTTTTTCTTCCCACTCTTTTCAACATTTTCAGCTTTCTTAGCAGCAGCGACGGCCTTTTTCTTAGCATCTTCAAGCCATTCAACTTTTCCTAAACCAGGTTGCCTCATTGTTAATCCAATCTTAGGCTCTCCACCCTTATAAGAAATAGCGACAATTCTAGCCAAACAACTATCTCCTACATTAAGAGAGCGCTTTGTCATCTTTCCCTGTAAATTTCCAGTTTTACTTAGAGAAACAAAATCTTCCATAGTTTGAGAAATATGTATCATGCCTTGTGTTGGACCTATTTGCATGAAAGCTCCGAAGTTTGTAATTTCTTTTATAACTCCTGGAACAAGCTCATGAAGTTCAGGTTTCCAAACTAAAACTGTAAATAATGATTTGTAATAAGCAGCTCCGTCTCCTGGAATAATTATTCCCTCTCCAACATCTTTCACACCGATAACAGAAATAACAAAACCAAGTTCTTTGTGCATTGTTTTAACATAAGATTCCTCTAGCTGTTCAGCAACGGCATCCTTAGTAGCTAAACCAAAATGTCTTGGTTCTACGCGGACATGGTCTTCAACTTCAGCAACATAAAACATAATTCCTTGAGAAAAACATGGTTTTTAAAGTCTTCCATTCAGCGAATGGAATGAGTCAAAATGTCAATTTTTGAGACTTCGATTTATGCACCAGACTCAACACCAACTCTATTCTGTGCCTTAAATATTACTATTTTCTTTGAAATCTTCTTCTTTATACCATTATCAAGAGTAGCAATAAACACTCCTTCCTGACCTTTCTTTATCAAAGATTCATCAACCTTTCCAGTTCCCAAGCTTATTTTCTTCACATTACCTTTTTCAAGCATTTCAAGAGCAACATCAACCGCTAATCTATCATCTCTAGAAGATCTATTACTTGTTCTAAGATCTTTCATCTCTTGAAAAACCTCTTTAGGAACAACAGGAGTAAATCCTTGTTCTTGAAGTTGAGCAAGAAAATCTATTCTATCTCTCACACAAGAAATAATAAAACTGCTATCTAATATCACTTGCATGATAAAGTAAAATGAGTAAGGTATATTAATCTTTCCAGCTAATTTAAGGCATGGAAGAGGTAGCTCATGTAATAGATGTTCTTACAAGATCACGTTACGCATTAGAGCAAGAAGATACAAAACAATTGAGAGAATTGTCAGATAAAACAATACATTCTGCATCTGTATATCAACATACAGATTATATCCTTGTAGCAACAATAATTTATACATTAAGTAAAATAATAGAAAGAAAAGATAAAATAACCGTAAAAAACTGGAATCAGTTTATAAAAGAAATAAGCAGCTTACTATCTCTAGCAATTATATCTCTACAAAGAGGGAAACATTCTCAATTCATAAAATTTTTGAGCAAAACAAAATACTATTTAGAAAACATTTCAGAAGACATAAAACCATTCATAGAAGAGCTTCTGAGAAAAGCATCTATTAACAAAGCATCAAAAGTTTATGAACACGGAATATCTTTAGCAAAAACCACTAAATTGTTGGGAGTAACTCCATGGGAATTATCTGAATATATCGGAGAAAAAGAAAATCCTCAGATTAAACTAAATAAAACAATAGACGCTAAAACTCGCGTTGAGATTGCAATGGACTTTTTCAGATGAAGATTTTGATTTTAGACGCTGGCCCAATAATAAATCTCTCAATGAATGGTCTTCTTGAAATATTTGAAAAAATACACAAATCAGGAATAACCATTGCCATCACAAATTATGTCTACCAAGAAGTTGTAGATAGACCAAGTCATATCCCTAGATTTGAACTAGGCGCATTGAGAGTGAAAGAACTAATAGACAAAGGAATAATAAAATTTGCAACAGATATTGGACTTGCTCAAGCAGAAATAGAGAGTGAAACTCAAAGATTGCTAAAGATAGCAAATTCAACAATAAAATCAGAAAATCATTTTATAGAAGTTGTAAGTATAGCAGAAATATCTTGTGTAGCAGTAAGCTCATTATTAAATAAAAAGAAAATAGAAAACATAATCGGAATAGATGAGAGAACAACAAGAATTTTATTTGAAAAACCAGAAAATCTCCGAGATTTAATGTCAAGTAAACTTCATAGAAACATAACTCTTCATACAAAAGAACTAGAAAACACAAAACAGTTCAGATTCATAAGATCAAGCGAGATAGTTTTTATGGCTTATAAAAAGAAGTTTATAGAAATTCGAGACAAACATGCGTTAGAGGCATTGTTATATGCAACAAAGTTCAAAGGATGTGCCATTTCTTGGGAAGAAATTGAACAACTAAAGAAACTATAATGGGCACGGAGGGAATACTTCAATTTCTTGGAAATTGGAGTTGCCGATAATATCAATTAGCGAGCACTTCGATTCCTTTGAAATATGGGCACGGAGGGAATCGAACCCCCGTCTGCTGGGTACTCCCTTATTTTACCCTATAAAGGATAAACCTTTTCTGGAGCCAGATATCCTACCATTGAACGACGCACCCAATATACAAACCAATAAGTAAGGCATTTTAAGCTTTGCTCTTGATAATCTTTATAAACAACAATCGCGAATATAAAGCATGGCTAAAAAGAAGGTTGATGTCACAGTTACAAAAACTATTGTAAAGCACCATACCACGCACCATATTAAAAAAAGACCTAAGAGAGCTCATATAAGGAGAGTCCCAAGAATGAAATCAAGCGTTTCAAGAGGAACATTAGAGGAACAAACAATTTCTAGTTTAATAGAATTACAAAAAGTGCATGTAAACTTGGCAGAAAAGTTTGAAAAACTATCTACTCAGATAGAAAATCTTCTTGCTCTATTCGAACTAGCAGCGAGAAACTTCGCAAAACAACCAAGTATGCAGAATACTGAAAAGGATAAAGAATTCTTAGACAAAATAGACAAACTGTTAGATCAAAATAAAATACTTGCAAAGGGCCTAACGATGATGGAAGAAAAGATGAGAGAAAGAGTTTATGGAGTAAATACCTCACAACAAACAAGACCTTCATTTAGACCACAAGAAAACATGCAACAATCAATTTCAGCATCAGAACTAGATGAGATATAATGAGAGATATAGCAGAATTGTTCTTGATAGAATTTACAAAAAGCATCTTAGAAACAAAAGCCCCAGAAATACTAATAAATAAAGAAGAAATAAAATTGAATAATCAGGAATTAATGCAATCTTCAGTTTTAGAGAAAAAAGAAGCAAAAGAAATAGAAATACCTAAGTTTATCCCTAAAATAAAAATTCCTCAACCTATTATCTCTAAACCAAAAATAATCCAAAAACAGAATCTCAATAAGCCAAAGATAAATTATGCAATTCAACAACAATTATCTGCAACAGAAAAGTTAAACACTTTGATAAGAGATCCATACGTAACTGAAATAGAATGTAATGGTGTCGAAAATGTTCTATCTGTAAGAAAATCTGGAATGCTTCAAAATACTCAGATAACTCTTTCAATAGAAGAGATATATGAGATAATAGCAGAATTTTCTCAAAAAACTAGGATCCCGGTAATAAATGGAAGAATAAAAGCTGCTTTAAATGATTTAATTATAACAGCAGTTATGTCTGAAAGTTTAGGTCCAAGGTTCATAATTCAAAAAAAGAAACCTTTTCAAGAACTTATAATCTGATATTATATTATATTATAAATATCCTTAAAAATAGTCAAATCAAGATTAATAGATGAAACTAAAAATATCTGGAAGATTATTTTTACTAACTATAATTGCAACCTTACTTCTAACCGTTTCAGCTTTAACCCAGGAGGATTTCATATTAAAGTCTGAAGATGAACAAACAGAATATAAGGAATCGGATAAAATAGAAAAAAGTGTTGGAGAAATTATTGAGACTTCTCCAGAAGTTAAAGAAGATATACCTTCAGAAAGAAATAAACAATCTGATGCAGAAATAGAAGAACCAAAAGAAGAAATCAAACCTCAAATTTCCCCAATGGAGGAATTCATGAGATTCATTAAACCAGAAACTAACGGGCAAGTAGATTTAGCAGACTTAAAGATTATTGCGAAAAATACAGAATTAGATGTAAAAGAAATAAGTAAAAGAACAAAAGAATTATCTATAGAAGAAGTTACAAAAAAATCTAAAATTTCTAATGAACTAGATATAATAATTTGGGTAAAGAAAGAATATTCTTACAAAAAAGTTCTAAAAAATTTAAAGAATTTTGAATTAAAATACACGTTTGATGAAGTAAATGGTTTTTCAGGTAGAGCATCTAAAGAAACAATAAATTACTTAAAAAGAGATAGAAGGGTAGATTATATTGCTTTTGACTCTCCAGTTAAGACAACACTCGCAGAAAGCGTTCCGTTAATCCAATCAAATATTGTCTCGACAAACTTCAGCCTAAATGGAGAAGGAGTTGGAGTATGCCATTTAGATACAGGAATAAATTATAATCTCCCTGAATTGGCCCACGCATATGCTGGAGGATATGATTTCGTTAATAATGATCCAGATCCATTCGATGATAATGGGCACGGAACAATCACTGCAGGAGTATTAGTCTCAAATGACCCATTGGAAAGAGGAGTATCTCCGCAAGTAAGATTGTATGCAATAAAAGTATTAAATTCTACTGGCTTCGGCTTTTCAAGTAGTGTAAGCGCAGGAATAAATTGGTGTTTGCAAAATAAAGATCTATTAAACATCTCGGTAATTTCCGCGAGCATAGCAACATTTGAAACTTATAATCAAGCAAATCATCCAGGGTATAGCGAAGTGGCTCTACAAGCAGCTTATAACGCAAATCTACCAGTAGTTGCATGTACAGGAAATACTGGGAACTTATCAGGAGTGGCTTATCCAGCAGTCTCCCCATATGTTATCTCTGTTTCAGGAGTATATGATTCAAATATTGGGCAGTTTAATTATCAATTCCCTGGAAGTAACTTCTCTTGTTCTGATCAGACAACTTCAGCAGATCAAATTCCTTGTTTTGCAAACAGAGCAGATTTTGTTGAAATACTAGCTCCTGCAAGCATCATAACAACAACTTCTTGGTTTGGTGGATTAATGGACATCTCAGGAACATCTGTAGCATCTCCTCATGTGGCAGGAACAATAGCTTTAATGAAAGAAAGAAACCCTCAAATGACAATCCCTCAAATAAAAAATATCTTATTGAATACAGGACTAAACGTATATGATAATCAAACAGGACTCACCTTCAAAAGAATAAATGCGCTCGAAGCAGTTAAATCCGTCCCTTACTTAACAAAAGTTGGAACTCTTGCACAAGGAAATACAATAAGCTTAGAATTAAGTGACCCAATGAATCCTGGAGCAATTTATTTTGCAGTTCTAAGTTTTGGAAATGACAATGGAATACCCTTGCCTAACGGTTTAATACTCCCTCTAAATCCAGACGGATTATTTACTTATTCTTTATCTCCAAATCCTTTAATTTTCAACAATATAGGATTTTTAGATAGCAATGGAGAAGCAACAGCAACAGTATTAATTCCTCCAATAACTGGAATAGAAAACTTTACTCTATACGCAGGATTTGCAACAGCAAGAACAGATCTAAGCGAATTCTTATCCGTATCTAACTCAGAAAAACTTTAAATATTTTTTAACTTGTAGATTAAAGATTCGTAATCAGAAGCAAGTTTTTCTTTATCTTTAGGAGAAAGTCTTCCATATTCTTCAGATATCATTGGCATTCTAGACTTAGCCATTTTAGGAGACGCCTTAACATCGTGTAATGCATGACTTATCATCTTTTTAACGCGAGAGTAATCTCCAAAAGGTAAAGAAGAATTATTTGTCCTTATCTGAGGTAGTTCGTTAGGGCCTGTAAATTCCAAATGAACCTTGCTATTTCCAATTCTCTCTTTTATCTGCCTAAGATATTCTAAAGCATCCTGTTTGATTTTAGGATCAACTGCATATAAAGAAGCCAATTCATTATAATTGCTAATGGCTAAGGCATAGTCTTTCTTATTCAAAGCCTTCTTTCCAGAAGATATAAGCTTTTCATTATAAGGAGATAATAAATTTCCAAAGAAAACAAAAGAAATAACCATTACAAATAATATTATCCATAAAACCCATGGAACTGAAGCTGATTGACTGACTATCTGTTCCGCTTGCTGCAAAGACATTCCAGTGATATAAGATCCTCCAGATTCACCATATAATAAATTCTGGATGAAGTCTTGTATTTTATCTTCTAAATCATTATAATTTGGAGAGTTCAAAAAGTTCAAAGTCAAATGCCCATTGAGACTATAAACTATTGCCGCAACATAATTTCTTCCATCTCCTTCAAAGTTATTTTGGAAATGAATTGAAATAATATTATTTCCAGTATTTCCAGCTTGAGATCCTGTAGTGCCTGAAGAGCCAGTTCCACTTCCAGGCCGACTACCTTGTCCTTTAATATAAACGTTGGCCTGGCCCATATAACAAATATCTCCTGTAACTGCATTATATCCAAATCCTCCGAAATCAACAAGATTCAAATTGGTAGCAATAATATAACTGGGAGTCAAACACGTCCCTATAAGGGTCTGACAAGTAAGATCTCCTTGACAAGGATCTATTATTCCTCCAGTTTGACCAGTTGTGCCTGTCCCAGTAGTAGTGGTAGAAGTTGTAGTACTTCCTCCTGAACCTCCAGATCCACCGCTTCCTCCTCCAGAACTACTAGAACCCTGTTGCGCAGATCCAGAGCTTATACAAGTTGCAATATATTCATCACAAGATCCATTCATAATACATTCATAAACATATTCAGGGCAATTCAAAGAGTTAGCAGAACAAGCAGATACGTCTAAAACACACTGGGGAGGCAAATTATAGTAAGGGGTTACATAAGAAGACATAAAACTCTCTAGTAAACTTTCAGGAATATAACCTGGAACACAAAGCTCTTCAAAATCATCACACTCCCGATAATGCCCACACATATAAAACTCAGAATAAATTCCACAAGTATTTGGAACCTCTCCAGAGCAAAGATTAATAGCTTCAGAACACTCGCTATTCAAACCACTCAAGGGATACTGTTCTAATAACCATTGAAGTTCCTCCTCTTCAAGTTGACCAACTTGCCCTTGTTGCCCTTGATTTTCAATATTTACGTTTAAAGTAAAACCATCTTCCTGTCCCTGTGTGCAGAAAATTCTAAAGTTTATGAAATAATTTCCAGCAGGCGTCTGTGGACCAGGATCAATTACTACCTGATAAACTCCACTCTCTCCAGGACCTAAAGAATTAGGACCATGCATTGGATTGACAAATCCGACATAACTAAACCAAGTACCAGTATTGTATGCTTGTCCAGCAAAACTAAGCGCTGAAGGCCTACAACTAGTTATGGGATAAAGCCCGTCATTGTAGATAGTGATATTTAATCCAGCAGATGCTCCAAAAGGAACACTTATAGTTCCAGGATAAACAACTCTCAAATCAAATTC
>CAYMJZ010000003.1:0-21365 GCA_964391445.1 Candidatus Woesearchaeota archaeon | reverse complement strand
AATTCAACAGCTGCTTGTCCTTTTCTTTTCATGATAAACCTCCTTTTTACATTCGTATAACTTCCTGTTAGTATATAAACATTATTATCAAGTTCTAGATGCAATTTGTCTCTAATCCTGTTAAATTATAATCTATTATATGTGCTTGATCAAGTCTAAACCAATTAGGAGTTCCAGTTATTCTGCAACGAACAGGATTAGAGGATGAAAAATAAATGTAATCTACAATTGATTTGTCTTGAATAGTTATTCCTTGATTTGACAATTGAGGTATATAGACTAGAGATTCTATTCCAAATTCGCTTGCAGTATTTGATCCTTGAAGTCTATTAAGGTAACTTGGGGCTTGACTGCTTGCTTTATAGTATCTGCTTGAAGTATGGTTATTTAAATTTTGAATATTCGATAGATCTGAAAATGGAGTTTGCTCAATTTTATTTGTTACAACTCCTCCTGTGTTTAAGAGGTAAATTGGATCTTCGAAATCCTTTATTGGAACTTTTGAGATGTAGGTTTGAGTTTTATTCCAAGATACAAGATTGCCTTGATCTTGAGCATTAACATTTACTGTAAAGACTATGTCTACGTGCCAGGGATCTGTTTGAGTAAGATATATCGAAGGGTTTTCTAAAGTTATGTAAGAATTTACTTTATTTGCCTTTAGTTGTATCTCTTCTTGAATGTCTGAAAACGTAGCCCCTATCATTATGGGTTGAGTTATTACATTGTAGGTTCCGTTGAAGAATAATTCATTTAATGAATAGTTTGCATTTTGAATATAGATTCCATTTTCTACAGATTCCGTTTGCATTATGAATAGAGATCTAAATCCTGATATGAATATCTGCCTCTCTAGATTTTCTTCTATTGAAAAGATAAATGTGTTTAGGGTGGATATTCTATCGTGAGTAGTTGTCCTATCAGAGTAATTTCTGTAAAACGTGTAACTTATTAGAAATAGAGAAATGGCGGCTATTACTATTAAGGTGAAGAATATACCTTTTCGATTCATCAGATCCATCTCCTAATCTGTATTTCTGTAGACCATGGGAAAGGTATTCCTTGAACTTCTGTTGTATCTATAGTTACTTCATTTTGTTTGAAGATGAAATCTATTCTTCCGTCTAAATCTAAATCTAATTGTCTAAAGAGATTGTAAACTGCAGATTGCAGAGCATCATTTACGTCATAAATTATTGTTGATGGGGAATATATGCATGAATTTAAACCAGTGTAATTTTGGGGTATTGAAGTAGTTATATTTGTGTTATCTTCAAAGAAAAGATTCCAAGTGCAACCGTTTCTGTTTGCACTTATAGGAGAATATGCAGACATATTTTTTACAATAGTATAAATTACTTTATTATTTGATGAACTTGTTTCGTTTGCTGTTGCTCCTAATGATGCAGTTAAAGATAATGTATTGTTCTCTAAGAGTAATTCTGGATTTATCCTTATCGCGTATGGATCTCCTAATTCTATATAGTTTATACCGTAGCTGCTTAAATTGTAAACTGTTTGATTATTTAGAACAACTTTGTTAGTCCACTTATCTCCGGAATAAGATATTGCAGTTATTGATACTGGAGTGGATTCAGATGGTATCGAAAAGTTTACACTCGTAGAATTAGAAAACTCTTTTTCTATTGTTATAGGTATTCCAAATGGATCTTGTTCTTGGTTGTAGTTTAAAGATATATAAGAATTAGGGTATAATCTTGTGTGTCCTGCTGATGAATTAAATGTCTGAGCACTATATGTTGCAATTATACTCTTTGTTATTTGACTATAAATCTGAGTTAACTGTGTAACATTACTTGCATAGAAGCCTCCATTTCCACAGGCTGCAATTCCTTGCATGGTTTGTTCTGCAAGACTTCCTTGAGATACATCTAATGCAATTGCATGAACTGTAATATTATGTTCTGATTTTGCAATGCATGCAGCTTGTATTGCTTGATCTTGAGGATCATCTATTGTATCACTATCTCCGTCCCAATCTGGAGATGGATCTAGACCACATGCCAGGTTTGCTTCTCCGTCGCTCATTACTATCATTTCTCTTGTTCTGTTTGATTCTATATCGCATAGTTTTTGAGAAAGGGATATATTTATTGCATCTATCTTGTAATTTATTTGAGAATTTTCTGTTCTGAAGCTTAATCTTGCTACATTGCTTCTTGTTGAAAATGTTGATAGGCTTGAACTAATTAGTGAATCGTTTACATACAAACTATAAGTATTGGATCCTGGATTTAATTCAATTCTTATTTTATACAATGCATTAAGTGAATAAGGAGTAATTGCAGTGTCAACATTTCTTATTTGACCATTATACATCTTTAAAATTATATAATCTTGGTAATTATTTGAGCTGTCTAAACCTTCTATATCTAATCTAAATCTTCCGCTTGAACCAGTATCATGTCTTACTAAGAATTCTATATTTGTTCTGTCTTCTTGAGGATTAAATATATGCGTAAATGAAGGATTGTTAGAACCGGTTCTTGCTATTACTGTAGACCTATCTCCTTCTAAAGATGATGTTGTTATATCTACTGTTGCTCCAGTCTGAGATATTGTCCAGCCTAATGGGTTTGAACCGTCTGTTTGATTGTTAAAGTTATCATAAAATATTTCTTTATCATAACAACTATTTGCTTTTAAAATTCCACAACAAACACATGTACTTCCGTCAGCATTCCAGGCGTTATTGGGGATATTTCTTAAGGATACTGAGTTATTAGATAAATTGTGGAAGTCTGCTTTTTTTGCATAATCCTCAAAGCCTATAAGAGATACTCTATTTCCTGATATGTTTAATACAGCAGTTATTAATGAATCTGTAGCATTTATTGCATCATTTATTTTACAAGGAGTTTCTCCAGGATTTGCTGAACCTCCTGGACAATTGTTTTCCATGCTTCCAGATAGGTCAACTACTGATAAAACTTCAAGTTTCTGATTTGTATAAATTAAAGAAACATTTCTCAATCCTAATCTAATTGGTGTTGTTTTATTTGCTAATTGATTATAATTTAGAAGTGAAGATAAAACTGAGTTAGGTATTGTTATTATCTGCCTTCCATTTGTTGTTCCATTATATACTGAGACGTTTCCTATGTTAAGAAAGGTTGTGAAATTACTCTCTAAATCGAGGTTTATTTCCATAGAGGTAGGTGTTCCAGGTATGAAAAGTCCATCGTATAAATTGATTAAACCTTGCACTCCTTGAAAATATTGTTTCTTTTCAGAGATGACTGGCTCTGATTCGTAATTTACTTTTAGAAATCCTCCTGCAATGTAAAGTTCTTTTGCTATGAATTCTAAGTGATTTGTCCCGCTTTGAAATTTGTCTATATGGTTTGATAAGTCATAGGTTGAAGGAGTAGTTGTAGAAGGGGATTTTGTAAAATTATCTGCATATAATCCATTGATATATAGCTGAAAATCTTTATTTGAAGCAAGCTCTAAATTTGCATCTGTTATTGTACCATTGTATTCAGAAGTTAAGGTAATATTCCCATCTCCAGCATAACCTCCAAAATAACTATAGGCATTTCTTACATTACTTGATAGAAATGCTCTAGCAGAATAACCTGTAATGTTTTGTCCCAACATTACTCCGCTTATTATCTGTCTTGATGCTTCTATCTGCCTTGCATTTTCAATAGCAGTTGAATTTTTAGATGAAACTAAGTTATTTTCAAGCCAGATGCCTATGTTGTCTTTTGTATCTATTGTCGATAGGAATTCAGAGACTATATTTGAAGCAATGGTTATATTAGTTACATAGAAGTTTCCTATCTGTTCTAAAAGAGATTTGTTTGGTTCAGATATTATTCCTGAAGCTATTAAAGATTGCACATAGACATTGTCAAATTCTTGAGCGCTTATTGAGGATAAACTAACTAATATGTCTTCATCTATTTTAGATTCTATTTTATTTTGTTTCAAATTTGGAACTGCTATCAATATCACGATTAATATTATTAACAAAGCTATTAGTGCATCCATGCTGAAGAATATTCCTCTTTTTTTCAATTTTCTATTTATTCCCATACTTGTACCTCTATGCTGACAGGTTTATTTTGGTAGATTGATACTCTTGATATTTTTATACTATTTTTTGGATTGTTAGGGAATAAACCTATTCCTTCTATATTTGTCCCAGTTATTTGCATAGGTCTTGAGAAGTTTACGAAATAATTATATTTGGTTCCTAATATTGTTCTTGTTCTTCCATAGTCTGTAGAAGATATCTCGTTAAAATATTCTAATTTCTCCTGACTTATGACCTTATTATTCATGATGCCTATTTTAGATACTGTTGAGGTTGTCCAATTTTCAGGGTAGCCTTCAGAAAGAAGATTATCTGCTACGATATTTCCTTCATACAGCAAGTCATCCAATTTTTCTTGTTCTCCTGTTGGATAATTTATAGTATATAAAAAGAAAGCAATTATGCCAAATATGAATATTCCTGTGGCTACTATTATATCAAAACCCCAGGCTTGGGCTTTTTTGTTTGACATTATACTCCTTTAATCGATTTTATAGGATTGTTGCTTAATTCTATTCCTTTTTTCGTTATTGAAAATCTGTATAATCCTTTTGAGTGGTTCGTACCTCTCATTTTTAGAATTTCTATGTATCTTTCTCTTGACATAATTTTTCTGATGAATTGCATTAAAACAATTGAGTCGGATTCGAACTCTAATGCTTTATATGCTTTATTTTCTCCTTCTGGTGGCCCTTCAAAGGTTACTAATGATGTACAGTTCCATTTCTTTATCATATTAAATAAGTCTAAAGAAGCTTCTCTTTTTTCTAATTCGTCCTCAAATAGAAGTGTGAATGAAGTCATGCTGTCTATAACGAGTCTTGATATTTTGTTGTTTATTATGATGCTCTCGATTATACCTCCTCCTTCCTCAAGCATATTTTTTACTTTTCCAGGCGTATAATTCAAAAAAGTGAATGACCCTTTTTTCTCATATTCTTCTAAGTCCCATGAAAATCTTTTCATATTGTGGTAAAACGATTGTTTTGTTTCCTCAAAAGTTATGTATAAACAGCTTTCTCCATTCTTCAGACCTTCCATTATAAATTGCGTTGCTAAGATTGTCTTTCCACTTCCAGGCCCACCCATTACAAGATTTGTGGAATTCTTTTCAAATCCTCCTTCAACAAGTTTATCAAATCCAACTATCCCTGTTGGAATTCTTATACACTTATCTTTGCTCTTTTTATTTGAAGATTTATGCTTTTTTATAGTCTTGACTTTATGTTTTATCTTTCTCTTTTTCATATTATGGTTTGTCATTCTTATTATAAAAACTTAATCCTATTTGATATCTTAACCTAGTATTCCGGCAAAGTAACCTGCTAGCACAAGTTTCAATCCAAAGAACACTGTTAGACTTATTGCTATTAATGGGATCGAGTATTTTAGGCCTTCTCTCTCTTCTCCTTTCTGAACAAGCCCTATCACCATTGAACCCAAAATGTCTATTGTTACTATAAAGAACACTGCAAAATAAGTTATGAATGCTGAAGATATGCTTATGCTAGTAAATGAGAATGGTGTAGCTATAGTTGTTTGAACTTCTGGAATCCCTGATAATATTTTTGTTAATACTCCGACAAGTACTGTTGAAAGACTAAATAATATTGGAGCTCCAACTCCCACTGCAAATAAAATAAGAATTATGTACATTATTATGTTTGATGAAGCTCTTTTTTCTACATATTGTCTTTCTTTAAGATTCGCAGAAGTTTGTTCTAATAATGTTGCAAGATTTCCCCCGGAGCGCATACCTGTTATGATTAAATTTATTGTTTTGCTTATTTTTTCGGAACCTATTCTTGTAGACATTTCTTTCATTGCAATTTCTACCGGTTTTCCTGTTACTATATCTCTACCAAACTGATTTATTTGTTCATCTAGCGGAGAGAATTCTTTTCTTGAGCTTATTACTATCGCTTTGTCTATCGGGATTCCAGCTTTAAGATTACTTGAAATTAACTGTAAGAAATCTGGAAATACTACTTCCATAGTCCTTATTTTTTGAGATTCTGCAAGTTTCTTTTTTGTAGAGATATATGTTAATATTACAGCAATTGTTGAAACTAAAACTATTAAAGAGTTTAATGCACTTTTTGAAAGATAAAAAGTTATTATAGATAAAACTAAAGCTACGATCATAACTGCAGTTAAATTTATTCTTTTTACGGGTTTCATACTAAGCTAGGTTTAGCGGTCCTTATTGCTCCCAGGAACATTATCTGAATTAAGATAGACATTACATATAATCCAATAAACATACCCACAGTTACAGCTTCTGGTAGATTTACTATAGATGAGATTATTGTAAGAAAAGTTATTGCTAATGCAGGAAGAATTATAGAAATTAACATGTAAAACATTATTAGTGGATTAAGTTTGTTTCCATAGGTTTGTAGTTGTAGATATTGTTCTTCATTTAATGAATGTATAATATCTTTCACTACCTCAGTTATATTGCTTCCAGCTTTCATTCCATTGCTTATTTGCCATAAAGCTTTTCTGAAAAGCATTGAATGATTTTTCTTGCCTAATTCATCTATTACTTCTATTTGAGGTAGACCTGCGTTTATTTTTTTCACTGCTTTTTTGAATTCTATGCTTAACTGACCATATCCTGAAGAGGATAAATTCACTAATATTGTGAACAATGGAACTCCTGAGCTCAATTGTACTAGCATGTCTTCCATTGCAGGGAGTAAATTTCTCTCTATTGCTTTTTGCTGTCTATCTGATAACATTTTAGGATAATTTATTTGGCTGAATGAAGTAAATATTGCGACGGCTATTGCAGGTATTAATGGAACTAGGAATGGATTGCCTTGTTTTAAAATAAATATCCCTGTGCTTAGAAAGATATAAGTTATTATAAAAAATATTATGGAGCTTCTTGCTACTATTCCTAGATATTCTTCCCGAGTTATCTCGACCTCAGCTTTTCCAAGATATTCTTTTAATTTAGATTCTCTTTTTACAGAAAATATCTTCACATATCTTTTAGACTTTATTTTAAGTCTATTCAACGAGGATATTGTAAAGGGTATGTGAAATGCCATTATTCTTTGATTTTGTTTGTATCATTTTTACGCATTGTTTCCATCAATGTAGGTTTATCTAAGTAGAATAATTCTATAGCGTTTCCAACTTCTTTTATTGAACGAAGATTATTTTTTATCAACCATTCAAGTATTCTTTTTCTTTCTTCTAGTTCTTTCTTTCTTTCAATTTCTGATAAGCCAGTGTGTCTACTAAGATCTTCAAAGAATCTCATACTTTCCCTATGTTCTATAATTTGGTCTTTTTCAGGAACCCAACGATAGATTATATTTGATGTAGCTCTATCTCCTTCAGTATCAAATTCTGCAACTTGCAATATTCTTCTTATTCCTTTCTTTCTATCTCTGAACATAACCACGTTTAGATTTACAGCTTTGAGAAGATTTGCAGGGATATCTATAGGAGGGTTTGTTAACCTTGATATTGTTTCAGGAGCAGAATCAGCGTGTAATGTTGCATAAACTGAGTGTCCTGTATGCATTGCTTCAAAAAGAACCATTGCTTCTTCATGTTTACGCATTTCTCCTAAAATTATTCTATCTGGTCTCATACGTAAAGAATTTACTAGTAAGTCAAGCATTGTAACTTTTCCTTTTCCTTCAGAGTTTGAAGTTCTTGTAACTAATGGGTTCCAGTAAAGAAAATCTGGTAAAACTAATTCTCTTGTGTCCTCTATACTTATTATTCTATGGTTTGGAGGAATAAATGGCATAAACGCATTAAGGAAAGAAGTTTTACCCGAAGCTGTTCCGCCTGAAACTAATATGTTCATTTCGTATTCTACTGCGAGCCATAGCAATGCTGCTATGTCAAGACTGCAAGTTTTGTTTTTTATTAGATCAATTATTGTATAAGGGTCGCGTGAGAATTTTCTTATGATAATAGTACTTCCTTTAGAGTTTACTGGATAGAGTACTGCATTTATTCTATCTCCTGTTAGCAAGTGTGCATCTAACAGTGGATCAAGGGTTGTTATCTGCCTCCCGACTCTTCTTGCAATTATGTTTGCATAGTTGATAATTCCATCTTCTGTAGGTATGAATATATTTGTTTTTAACCATCCATATTTTTTAGAATATACTCTAACTGGTTCTTTTGATGATTGAATTACTATTTCTTCTAAATTAGGATCATTAATCATGAATTCTATTTCTCCTAAACCAAGCATTTCTTGCATTAACATTCCTGCAAGAGTCTTTTCAGTTTCTGGGTCAATATGAGGCAATTTTTCTTTAAGTAAAGAGGTTATTTCTCCTAGAAATCTCTTTTTCATTTTTACAAATGATTCTTGTTCAGATAATTCTTGCAAGTTTATTGTTGCACTAGTTATTAATTCATTTTTTACATATCTCAACAATGATTCGGTCCCAATGCTAAACTTTGGAAGGTTTAAGTTGTAAATATAATTGTCATCTTTTTTTCTTATTTCGACAGTAACTTTTGCACCATCAACTTCTATAGGATATTCACTTTCTATATCGGACTTTTTTTCCTCAGTAGCTTTTTTGAATGCTTCTATTTGGTGATCTTTATCATGTATCTGATGAGGGGCTAATTTTTTATAAGTGTGTGAATTTTTATGATCTTTAGATGGATTTTTTATAAAGTGAAGAGCATGTTTTTCAGTTTCTATTTTATGTGCTGTTTTTTTCTCATGAGGATATCTTACTAAGTCTATTTTTTTATGTGAATTTATTGATTTTTTATGAATTACCTTTTTCTTTCTTTTTTCAATGCGTCTGCTATGTTTGTGTTTTTTGCTTTTAACCAGTTTTTTTATTTTATGCTTCGTGTGCTTCTTCATCTTCTTTTATTCTTATTTCTATTTCGCCAAACCTTGGATAGTCTACTTCAGCATATCCATTTTCTACAAGTATTTTTCCCCAATCTTCTACCACTTTTTTATCTACTTTGAATAATTCTGCTAGTTTAGATAATGATATTCTTTTGTTCTTTTTAAGCATTTCATAAAGCAGATCGATATCCGTGTCTGATTTGTTTTTTTTCTTAGCCAGTTCTATATGAGTTGCTTTTTGCATCGACTCTGCTAGGTGTTTTCTTATAGTTGTTAAGGCTATTAACGAAAATACCAAGGCCCATTCTGCAATTATAACTAACATCGAAGGTAATGGTACCTTTTCATTTTGCTTTATTGATGATTCTATAGAATCTAAACTTATATCTCCTACTGCTCTTCCTGAGAGACCTATCGTCTGCATAAAAGATAGGTTTGTGTTAAAGAGAATTATGTGGCTTATTCCATGAGTTATGGCTATTAAGGTAACTAGAGATATAACTATCTTTAAACCTCTACCCCTTTTATCCTTCATATTTAAGCATAGGTCACTTATTTTATAAACCTTGTCTGCTTGTTTAACTTATGATTGGTAGATGTAAAAGAGGACAGATAAGTACTGAATATTTAATTGTTGTAGGATTTGTCGTTTTTTTAGTTTTAGGGATTTTAGGAGTGGCTTTTTTTTACACTTCAATAACTAATGATCAGATAAAAGTTTCTCAAGTTTCTAACTTTGCAAATAAAATAATCTCGAGTGCAGAATCAGTGTTTTATGCAGGTGAACCGTCCAAACTAACCTTAACAGGATATTTACCTATAGGTATTAAAAGTTTTGAGATACTTCCTAATGAAATAGTGGTGAGTATTTCTACAAGTTCCGGAGTTACTAAGATGTCCTTTACAAGTAATGTTCCTTTATCTGGAAATATATCTAGTACTGATGGTGTTAAGAGAATAGAAGTTTTGGCTCAGCAAGATGAGGTATTAATTAGTGAGTTTTAATATTAAAGGACAATCTGCAATAGAATTTGTTATTCTTATTATGGCAATCTTATTCTTGTTTGTAGGATTTCTTTACTTTATTCAGGGCAAGGTATATGATACTCAAAACGAGGCAGTGACTGTCGCAGTAAATGAAATTGCTATAACTATCAGAGATGAAATAAATCTAGCCCATGGCTCTGCTGATGGATATTCAAGACAGTTTTTTTTGCCTTTAAATTTGAATGGATTTGATTATGAGGCAGAAATATTGGAAAGTTCGATTTATGTTAGAACTCAAGATGGAAAACATGCCGTTGCTTTGACAGTGCCTGTTGTTGTAGGAAATGTCTTAATTGGTACCAATTCTATAAATAAAATAAATGGAACTGTTTACTTAAATTAAAGTTCGCTTTAGAAAAGTATAAATACTTCTTTATTTTTGTTTGTTTGCAATGGTTACAAGAAATTACGCCGGCGCTTTAGCACTTTCTGCTCTTCTTGGATGTTCTGTCTCTCCTAAAGATTCTGGTTATGTCGAATCTTCTTCTGTTTCTGCAAGAGGAGAAATTAGAAATCAAAGAGTTAAGTTACTATATGCAACTGGCACTATTGGTGGAGGGCCTATTGGTTCTGGTTATTCTCCAGGTATTCCTTTAGACTCTGAATTTGTTGGTCTTGCAGAGAAAGGATTGAGAGAGCTTCATAATTACACTCTTCCTCAAGGGGTTTTTGAGGGAAGATATGCTATGCAGACAAACATTGCAAACACTCCTGGTTTGAGGGGCTCTTGGGACTCTTTAGTTATAGCAGATAGGTCTTTCAATCCAGATATTTTTGAAGGTTCTCGCGAAAGAGTTTATTTTACTAGAGTTGTTGATGGAAAAATTAAATTTGAAAGTTTGGAGAATAGATGAATAAATTTTTATTAGCTTTGTCTTTTGTTTTACTTTCTGTTTGTCTTACTTCTGCTCAAGAAGTTTATGGAGATCCTAATTTTATTCCTTTTTCTTCTGCAGAAGCTGGTAGTGAAGAGTTCGGATGTATGGCTGCTTGTATGACTAGTATGCTTGCATCATTAAATGATACTGCTATAGGTACAAATACTACAAGAATATTTAATGAGTTAAATTCTACTATGAGAAGGCATAGTTCTGATTATCCTTATCACACTTATGTAATAATAAATGCTGCAGTGAGGTTTATCTCTTCATTATGAGCTTTAAAAAATACTTTTTCTTTTTTGCACTTTTGATTATCTTAGTTTCTTTTTCTGAAGATGTTAAGGCGCAACATGGAGGTAAAATAGTTATAGAACATATCAGTACTAGTCCTGGAGCATATAGGTCTGATTCGAAGCCTGGGCCAAATGTTGAAGTTAGAGACCAGGATAGAAAACCTACAATGGACGATATAATTGATGGAAAGAAGAAAGGGAAAAAAGTTACAATAATAATAGACCCCTCTGCAGCTAATCCTAGTGTTTCTCATGCTGCAATAGTTGTTTCTATTAATACCACTGCGAGAAATGGAACTAATCCTGATAATCAGACTACTCTGATTTATGACTGTGTGGTTTATGACCCTACAACTAATAAGTCCTATAACTCTAGTCTTGTTTCTATAAACAATACAAATAGTACTGCTTATATCGATTGGGATGGCTGGAGATCAGTCAGAGAATTAGTTATGGTCTATAAGACTCACGCCCCTCCTAAAGGGCCTAGAGGAAATATATTGTATAAGCCAGGCCAATATGGATTTTTACCTCTTGCGAGACTTCAAGAAATTTTCTTACCTAAGTTTCATTAATTGAAGCCTTAAGATAATTGATATTCTCTTAATCTATTCGATTTCTGGCGAAATAGAAGTCTTTTTAAACCGTGATTTATAGAAATTGAACATGGCACAAAGTATGTATCATTATATGCGTGAGGCTTGGAAGAAACCAGACACTGCTACTATGCGTGATCGTATGATTGGATGGAGGTCTAGCGAAGCTATTGCAGTTGTTGATAAGCCTTTAAGACTTGATAGGGCTAGAAGTCTTGGATACAAGGCAAAGAAAGGATTTGTTGTTGCTCGTGTTCGTGTAATGAGGGGAGGAAGAACTCGTAAAAGAACAGGGGTTAAAGGTCGTAAAACTAGAAAGCAGACAATCAGAAAGACTTTGAAAATGAGTTATAAGTGGGTAGCTGAAATGCGTGCTTCTAAATTCTTTAATAATCTTCAAGTTTTGAATTCTTACTGGATTGGAAAAGATGGTAAACATTATTTCTTCGAGGTTATTTTAGTTGATCCTCAAAGACCTGAAATTAAGAATGATAAAACAATGTCTTGGATATATTCTGGACATCATCAAGGAAGAGTTGAGAGAGGATTGACTTCAGCTGCTAAACAATCTCGTGGATTGATTACAAGAAGAGGACATTCTCCTTACTTGAAAGTACGTCCTTCATTGAGAGCTTGGAATAGACGCGGTAAGTAATTCTATTTATTTTAAAATGGGAAATTATATTCTTTCCAGGGACAATTCTCATTTTTTATTGGCTAATGGAGCTCATAAGATTTCTTCTTCAAGTATTGATGGTTTAATTAGTGCTTTGTCTCAACCAGAAATATTTGGAAGAGTTTACGGGCTTATCCACGTTCCTGAATCTTTTGATGATGGAAGAACACCTTTGACAAAAGATGAAAGGAAAAAATTTCTAGAAAATTATATGGCTGGTTAATCTTCTAGATAACCGTCTTTAAATTTATTCCTTTGCTTCTTCTTGATTGTCTTTCTTTTTATAGTTTGGATCTGGTTTCCAATTTGGATTGAATTCGAATTCCCACGGACGTTTGCCTTTTCTTAGACTGACTAATATCGGGAGATTGTTTTCTGATTTTTTATCAGTCTTTTTTATCATTCCAGGAGGGAGGGGATATACAGCATTACAGTTTGGATAATTTGAACAACCAACAAAAGATTTCATGCTTTTCTTTGAAAATCTGATTTGTAGATTACCTACATTGCATTTAGGACAAGGCATAATTGTGCTTTGCTCTTTTTGTTGCTCTCTTAAGTCTTTTACCCCTGAGAGAATTTGATTTCCTATTGATTGTTCATGAGCTTTGAATTCTTTTGAAATATCCGTAATTAATCTTTCTACTTGAGATATTGTTTTATCCTCTTTTTCTTGCCATCCACTCTTTGAATCTAAAATTTCTTCTGTTTTTTCTTCTACATCTCTTGTTAGGTTTTCATCTATAATTATTGGAGAATATTTCTCTAGAGCTTCTATTAGTTTCCTACCCAATGGCGTTGCTTCTATACTTTTTCCGTCTAGATAACCTCTGTCGAATAATGTATCTACAATTGCTGAACGAGTTGCTTTTGTTCCAAGGTTCTTTTTTTCTAATAATGTAATTAATGAAGCAGGCGTGTATCTTTTTGGAGGTTGAGTCTCTTTTTCTTCAAAACTAATTTTATAAACATTTAAATTGCCTTGTATTTTATGTATGTCTTCTTCCTCTATATTTGTAGGATATACTTTAGTACAGCCCTTTTCTATTATTGTTAATCCGTTTCTTGTAAACTTCTTTTCGTTATCTGATATTAATTGAATTCTTTTACTTATAACTCGAGCATCTGGAGCAAAACATGCTAGGAATCTTCTTACTATTAGATTGTATAATTTTTCTTCTTCTTCATTTAATTTTTTGAACTCCCCTGTTGGGTATATGGAAGGGTGAGCTGGATCTGATTTCTCTCCCTCTATCGGGTTATCTCTAATAGCTAGTTTAGTTTCTGGAAATTGTTTTTCTAATTTTTTAATTATCTTTTTAGGTTCTATCTCTTTTGGTATTTTTTGAGATGAAGTTCTTGGATAGGATATTATTCCATCTAAATATAAAGACTGGGCTAGTTGAAGAGTTCTTGATGGGCTTATTCTGTGATGGGCATATGCTTCTCTTTGTAAAGTTGTAAGATCAAATGGGTGCGGAGGTAAATAATTTTCCTCTTTTTCTGTTGTTTCTGCATTTCCAGATTTTATGTTTTTGAAGTCATTTAACTCACTTTCATTGAAAATATCTTTTACATGCTTTAGTTCTGTGTCTTTTACTCGAGCAAATATCTGCCAATAAGGTTGTGGTTTGAAACTTTCTATTTCTTTATCTCTATCAACTATTATTTTCAAAGCTGGGCCTTGAACTCTACCGATTGATAATATCTTGAAACTTCCAGAAGTTTTTATTGCAGACATTAGGGCTCTTGAAAGGTTTATTCCATATAACCAATCTATCTTATGTCTTGTTTCTCCTGCAAATGCCTGCCCCCAATCTAATGTTTTCATAGGGTTTTCATATGATTTTTCTAATTCTGGTTTTGTTAAAGTAGAATATTTCATTCTCTTCGCGTCTTTTTCCCCTATAATAAAACGAAGGACATTCCAACCTATTAGCTCACCTTCTACATCATAGTCTGTTGCGATTATTACTTCTTTAGCTCTTCTTCCTAGTTTTTTTAGAAGCATATAGTATGCTTTTGTGAAACCTGCTGATTTGCTTTCATATGAAGGTATCCAATCCAATTTGAATATAGGCCATCCTTTTTGACCTTGGGCATAGGTTAGGTTGAACAAGTGACCAACAGCTGAAGCTACAATTATTTTTTTCCCATTTCTTTCTAGTTCATAATAGGGTACATTTCCTTCAGAATATTTACGAGCTGAACTTGAAAGTGCTTGAGATATTTTTAGAGCTGCTTGTGGTTTTTCTGTTACTATTAATGTAATGTCCTTTTCTGGATTAGATACCCTTGCCGTTGATTTTGGTTTTGGAATTCTAGCTTTTTTTGGTTTTTCGACTAATTCTGGCTCTTCTTGGATATTTCCTGGTTTTTCTATTTTAGTTAACTCTTTAGTTGAAGGCTTTTGTTTGACTTTTTTTTCAACAGTCATTTTAGCTTCAGTTGGTGTCAGAAATGCTTCTACTGCCATATTATTTTCTAAAGGTAACGGTATATAACTATTTGTGGGTTCAGATAAAATTATATACTTAAAGTGTTATGTTGATTGTGTCCACCGATAGCAGTACCGATGGTTTTGGAGATGGTCCTGAAAGGCTCTTGGTTCGTTCTCTTTTGAAATCTTTTATAGATAAAGGTCTTGAAGTTAAACTTGTTTTGTTTGAGGCCAATGGCAGACATTATATTTCAGTAGCTCAAAGGTTTGATTCTCAAATTGAAGGAGTTTATTTATTAAATTCTAGGGCTTATCCAGAAAGACATTATAGGGCAGTTGAAAGAGTTTATGGCGATTCTGTTTTTACTCTTGATCCAAGTCTACAACTGAATGATAGACCCGAACTTAAAGTTAATGTAGTTGGAAGAAAATTAACTCATTTAACTAGAGAGCAAGCAGATTATTTACATAAAAAAGGTTTTTGAATAGGCTTTAAAACCCTGTTTTTCCTTTCATTTGTATGGCTAAACCAGAGATGAAACCTCTATTTGAGGAAAGAATGAAAAAGTTACTTACTGATGCAAGTGACTTTGAAAAATATAAAGAAATAGTTCACACCAAACCTTTGAACTATATTAGGTGCAATACTTTGAAGATTTCTTGCGATGAGCTTTTTTTAAGACTTTCAAAAAGATGGAAAGTTGTTCAACCATTTTCAGATTATCCTGAGATAATGCTTGTAGAATCGGAACTTGGTCCAGGGGAACTTGGAAATGCTATCGAACATTTACTTGGCTATTACTATATACAGGAAGTTTGCAGTATGATGAGTGTAATCGCTTTAGAGCCTAAACCTGGAGAAAGAATATTAGATGTTTGTGCATCTCCTGGAAGTAAGACTACTCAAATAGCTGCTAAAATGGAAAATACTGGAACTTTAATTGCAAACGATGTCAAACTTGATAGGCTTCGCATACTTGCGGCTAATTTAGAGAGGTGTGGTGTAATGAACTCTGTTGTTGTTAGAAATGATGGTGTTGGTCTTTGCAATAGGCTTGCCCGTGATGGATTTAAATTTGATAAGATATTGTTAGATGCTCCTTGTTCTGGTGAGGGTACTTTAAGAAGTTCTGCTAAAGCTTTTTTAATGTGGAATATAAAAGTTGTTGATAAACTTTCTAGAGAGCAGAAAAAGCTTATTGCTAATGCTATTAAATGTTTGAAAAAAGATGGAGTTTTAGTTTATTCTACTTGCACTCACTCTCCTGAAGAGAATGAGGCGGTTGTTGATTTTGCTTTAAAGAATTTTCCGGTTTCAGTTGAGAAAGTACATTTGCCTTTGAAATGTAGGTCTGGAGTTGTTGAATGGGAAGGAAATGATTATAGTGATGAGATGAAAAAAACTTGTAGAATCTACCCTCAAGACAATAATTCTGAAGGATTTTTTGTTTCTAAGATTAAATTATTGGAGGAAATAAAATGATTTTCAGGGCTTTGATACATCTTCTTGGAATAGAAACTGCTGTTGCTGCTATTATTGTTAGAGATGGGAAAATATTGCTTACTAGAAGGTCTAAACTTCTTGCCGAAGGTGGAAAATGGTGTTTACCTGGAGGAGGAATGAAGAAATGGGAAAAATCAATAGATGCTGTTAAGAGAGAGGTTATGGAGGAAGTTGGATTGAAGACCTTGAGTGCTAAATTGCTTTTTGTTCAAGAAGAGATAGTTAGAAGATTAGGATTACATGATAATGTTTATGTTTTTGATGTTAAAGTTTCTGGAGATGTTAAGACAAATTGGGAAGTTACTGAAAGCGGTTGGTTTTCTAAATACGAGATTTCTAAGATGTCTGTTGCTTTTACTCATAAAGATATAATTGATAAATATTTTAGTTTGAGGGGTAAAAGATGAAAGTTGAGTTTTATGATTCTAAAAGGAGAAAAAAATTAGTGAATGAACTTAATGATAATTTTGGAATTACTGATTTGCCAAAGATTTTGTTTGAAACTGGTAAGGAAAAAGTGAGAGGGTTTACTGGAGACTTAAATATTGATGAGTTGTATGCTCTTGATAGAATAGCAAACATTGAATTTATGGGAATGTATTTGTTCAAAGAAGATCTAGGAGTTTTAAGACTGGGATTTGATTGTGCTTTATTGTTGAAGGATCAACTTAAAAAAAATGTAATTGAAATAAATAAGGACCAGCTTGATAAATGGATGACTGGGCATAATTTAGATATAATTATTGAAAGAGGATTATATGCAGTTAAACACCAAGGAGATATTTTTGGTTGTGGTTTATCTGATGGGAAACATTTAATTAACTTTGTTCCAAAAGAAAGAAGAATTAGAAGAGGGAGTTAATTGAAGCCTTCCATTCCTATGGTTCTAAGTATATGTTTTATTTCTTCTATTACTTTTTGTTGGTTATTTTTATCTGACATTCTTACAAACATTATTAGTAAATCTTTTATTTTCTCTTCAGCCACAAATCTTATTTTTGATCCATCTAATATGAAATAAAATCTAAAATTATTATATTTTAGTTCTTTAATTAAAAGTGCTCCAATGTTTCCAATTAGTTTTCCTTTATGCGGATTTTCTTCTAACGATTTCATTAATTCAAAAACTCTTATTGATTCTCCATTAAACTTTTTTAAAACTTCTTCTTTTAGACTTTCAACTATTTCTACTTCAGCCACTTTTTCTTGGCCTCTTCTATCGCCTTATCTATAGGAATAGCTTTTTCCGAAGCCATAAGAAATTCTCTTATTTGAACTTTAACTGCCATATCATAGATTCTTCTAAGTATTTCATCATAGCTTTCCCCTTTTGATCCAAAGGATGCTATTTTGTTCTTCGTTTCTTCTGTAAGCTGTATTGTAGTTATTTTCATTCTATAGCAACTATAGGAACTATAGTTTATAAATATTTGCTTATCTTTTTATAGCTTAGATTATGGTTTACCTACATGGAAAGATCTGTAATTGATAAAATATTGAAAGCTGGTAAAATAGCTCAAGAACTTAGGCGTTATGCTAGAGAGATTGCTGTTAAAGGGAAGAGTTTGTTTGAGATTGCTACATTAATTGATGAAAAGATTGAGAAACTTGGAGCTAAGCCTGCTTTTCCTGTGAATTTGAGTATAAATGAAATTGCTGCTCATTACACTCCTTCTTATGGGGACGAGTTTGTTGCTCATGGATTGCTTAAGATAGATATTGGAATTAGTGTAGATGGATATATCGCAGATACTGCATTTAGCGTTGACTTGGAAAATGATTCTGAAAATAAAAAATTAATCGAAGCTGCCGAAGATGCTGTTTCAGTTTCTGTTAAAGAATTTGGTGTTGGTAAGAAATTGACTGATATTGGAGCAAAAATTAGTTCTGCAATAGAAAAAAAAGGTTTTACTTCTATTGCTAATTTATCTGGACATAGTATTGAAAGATTTGTTGTTCATGCTGGTTGGACAGTTCCAAATTATGATTCTGGTGCTACTGATGTTTTGGAAGAAGGGCTTTATGCTACAGAACCATTTGCTACAAATGGACACGGCCGTGTTCGCGATGGTAAGGGTTCCGGAATTTTTAGAATTGATGGTGAAGGAGCTATTCGTGATAGATTTGCTCGCGAGGTTTTGAATTGGATTGCTGATGAATATAAGACTTTACCATTTGCTTCACGTTGGATTTGGAAGAAATTTGGTGCTAAAGGAATGTTAGCAATGAAACAGCTTGAACAAGCTGGAATATTATATCAATATCCTCAGTTGATTGAAGTTTCTGGAGGCAAGGTTGCTCAGGCTGAACATACAGTTTTGTTGTTGGAAGACGGAACCAAGTATATTACGACTAAGGAATAAAATTAATCTTTTATTATTCCTAATGCTAAGCAGATAATTGCTAGAGCAAAAAGCCACATTAAAATATCTCCTGAGGCTTCTTTTCCAAGAATATAACGAGTTATAATTGCTAAGACTGTAGAGATTATTGAAGTTGTCAAAAGTTTATTGTTCATTTTATCAATATATTTTTTCTTAATTAGCATACAAAGGACCCAATTCAAGGCCACCAATCTTTGCTTTCTTAAGATAGTTTTCTTCAATCTTTTTGTAACGTTTTGCAGTATCTTCTGAAACACTTGGTTTGACTTTTGCAAGAGCTTCATCAAAGTCTGATAATATTATTGTTTTAGCGTTTATGTTTTTCCTTAATGCAATTATTGCAGCTTCCCTGACAAAGTTTTCAATATCTGCACCTACGAAGCCTTCTGTTTTCTTTACAAGATACTGTATTAGTTTTTCTTTATCTGACATGTTTGCCGTGTTTATTTTTGTATCTTTTGAGATGTAACTTTCTATTTCTTTCATTTCTTTTTCAGTTGGGGCAATTGGCATTGGTTTTGTGTGTATTTGCAATATTTTCTCTCTCGATTTTTCATTGGGGATATCTACAAGTAAAATTCTGTCGAATCTTCCAGGACGCATTAATGCGCTATCAAGCATGTCTGGTCTATTTGTAGCTCCGATAACAACTACGTTCTTTAGATCTTCAATTCCATCCATTTCTGAGAGCATTTGATTTAGAACTCTTTCAGTAACCTTTGAACCCATTTCCATTCCTCTTTTACCTGCTAGTGCATCTATTTCATCAAAGAATATTACGCAAGGGGAAACTTGTCTAGCTCTTTCGAATACTTTTCTAACTCCCTCTTCTGATTTACCGACCCACATAGATAATAAGGACGGTCCTTTAATATTTATGAAGTTAGCCTCTGATTCTTTTGCTACAGCTTTAGCTAATAATGTTTTACCTGTTCCAGGAGGACCGTATAGAAGGATTCCTTTAGGAGCTGAGATTCCCATTCTTTCAAAACTTTCTTTGTGTTTAAGAGGCCATTCTACTGCTTCTTTCAATTCTTGCTTGATTGAATCTAAGCCTCCAACATCTTCCCATGAAACATTAGGGGTTTCTACTAGAACTTCTCTCATTGCGCTAGGGCGAACTACTTTTAATGCTCCTTCAAAGTCTTCTTTACCTATAATCATTTTTTCTAGAGCTTCTTGAGGAATTTCTTTATCTTCATCTAAATTCAAATCAGGAAGAGCTTTTCTAAGAACTGCCATAGCTGCTTCTTTTGCTAGAGATTCTAAGTCTGCTCCTACAAAACCATGTGTTTTTGATGCTAGTTCTTCTAAGTTAACATCTTTCTTTAGAGGCATTGCTCTTGTGTGGATTTTTAAAATATTAAGACGACCTTTTTTATCTGGAACGGAAATTTCTAGTTCTCTGTCAAATCTTCCGGGACGTCTTAATGCAGGGTCAATAGAATTAATTCTGTTTGTAGCTCCGATGACAATTACTTTTCCTCTTGCATTTAATCCGTCCATCATAGTCAATAATTGAGATACAACTCTTCTTTCAACTTCTCCTTGAACTTCCTCTCTCTTAGGAGCTATTGCATCTATTTCATCAACGAAAATAATACTAGGAGCATTCTTTTCTGCATCTTCAAATAAGTCTCTTATTTTCTTTTCAGATTCTCCATAAAATTTAGACATTATTTCAGGACCATTCAATAGGATGAAGTTAGCTTCAGATTCTGTTGCTACTGCTTTTGCTAACAATGTTTTACCTGTTCCAGGAGGACCATGAAGTAAAACTCCTTTTGGAGGTTCTATTCCTAATCTATCAAATACTTCTGGATGTTTCAAAGGAAGTTCAACCATTTCTCTTATTTTTCTTATTTCTTCTGTTAGACCTCCAATGTCTTCATAAGTTACTTCTGGAATTGTTTCTTCTTCTACATTAGTTGCTTTAGGATGAATTACTAATTCTGTGTCTTCCGTAATTATTACTGCTTGATTTGGAGTTGCTGAAATTATTTTGAATCTTATATTTTGGAATCCCATTCCTCCTAAGCCTCTGCTGAATAAATCTTGCAAGTCTTCGAATGCTTCTTGCATGTCTTGCATTAGATCCTTCCTTCTTTGAGCTCCACCTAGTGAAACTAAGTCTCCTTTCATAACAGATCTTCCTAGAAGTCCTGACTTGAATGCTTCTGGTTCTCCTTGAACCATTATTCCTTGTTGAGCAGGAGCGATTGTTACTTTTTTAGCTGGTTTTACTTGAGCTTTCTTTATAGAAACTTTTTCTCCAATACCTGTTTTGGCGTTCTTTCTTGTTAAACCATCTATTCTGATTATTCCCTCCCCTATGTCTGCAGGATAGGATCTATCTACTATCGCGACTGTTTCTCTTTCTCCTTGAATAGAAACTATATCTCCTCTGTTTAAGCCTAATGCTCTCATAACTTCTGTATCAATTCTTGCTATTCCTTTGTAAGCGTCATCTTGTAATGCTTCTAAGACTTTTAATTTGATTAATTTAGGTGCTTCTGCCATTTTACCAATCCTCCCTCGTATGGAATCTTAAACTTAACTTATTCATGTCCTCAAAACATAATCTTACCATATCATCCATTATTTTTTCTTGTTGTTGCATAAATTC
>CAYMJZ010000002.1:18513-23847 GCA_964391445.1 Candidatus Woesearchaeota archaeon | reverse complement strand
CACCAAATATAGCTGTTATTTTCATTTCTCTTTCTTCTTCCATGTTAAATCTTTTTGAGCCAGTAAAGAGACTTGAACTCTTGACTTAATCATTACAAGTGATTTACTCTACCAACTGAGTTATACTGGCTTTTGTACAGGAAGGTGGATTTGCACCACCGACCCCCTCGTAGCTTGCACCCGCCGAGACACTCTAACTGCTGAGCTATTCCTGAATATTAAACTTTTAGTAGTCTTTGGGCTTGCTAAAGGAAATCCCTCTAGCTTTAAACCATCTTCCCCTTGCGTAATGCTTTCTAGCAATTCTGTACATCATCCCCATTAAGACAATCATCAAAGCATTCAACCCTACTAGAATAAGGAATGCAGTTGCCAGGTTTTCACTAGACAAATGTACATATCTCATTATAAGACCAAACACAATATCTGTACAAACCAGCAAATATAGTATTCTTTCTATTGCAAATCTTTCTAAGTATTTTATACATCAGTGTAAAAAAGTTTATCAATCAATCTCCATCTTACATTTCTTGACACATCCCATATGATAGTCCACAAATAGTAAGGCCAAAGGATGGCAATGAAACCGTAGGTATAGAAATCATCCCAAGTTAATTTCTTATGCCCTTTTTGGAAAAATCCAATGATACATAGAATAACAAGGGAAATAGCAATGCCGTAAAAGAATATCTGTTTATACATTTTATATATCTTTAGTCGAAAATGTCAGATTTGAACTGCGACTCATCCTCCCAAAGGACGCGTGTTACCGGGTTACACCACATTCTCGAAAGAAGTGCAAAAGGGTCTCGCTTGTACATTTGTACTACGGTATGGCCAGCCCCTAGTCTTATGGCCTTTTATCGTACTTCCTAGTACTCCTAGAGAGACTTGAACTCTCAAGCCTTTCAGCGCCAGTTTCTAAAACTGGTGGGTTTACCAATTTCCCCATAGGAGCAAAGTAGTCCCGACAGGGATCAAATTATTATATAAGTACCCCAGGAGAGATTCGAACTCCCGTTTAGACGCGGTAGAAACACGTTGCCTATCCTCTAGGCTACTGGGGCAAAAAAGATTTTATTTGTTCTATATTCTCTAAAAAGATTAGGTTTTTAATGTTTTCCTTTAGCCAATCTACCTTTTCCTTTTGTTGTCTCATCGCTTCTGGATTCTTAGGGTCTAAATAAAGATTATATTCTGGTAAATAAAAATCTGGAAAATAATTTCTAATATTATTTTGCTTGTCAATCCATTTCATAGGTTTTGGTCTATCCCATAATATATTTAAAGTATCTAGTCTAACTGCAAGAATTTCTTCCCATGAAGAATCTAGTAAAACAATTGTTCCGTCCTTTTTTATATATTTTCTAGTAGAACGAACTAATCTTCTATGATTATATTGTAAAGCCTTTTCCTTTATGATTTTCTTTGTTGCTTCTGTATGTAGATGTGAGCTATGAGGATGTATCCTATTATTCATTTTTCCTTCTGTCCAGGCTTTTTTGGTTCTTTCCGAAGCTCCTATAGAAATTTTTTCAGCATGTTGCTTTCTATTAC
The DNA here is from genome assembly GCA_964391445.1 of Candidatus Woesearchaeota archaeon. Lineage (GTDB taxonomy): Archaea > Nanobdellota > Nanobdellia > Pacearchaeales > GW2011-AR1 > SICU01. The sequence continues at coordinate 22,290 of CAYMJZ010000002.1, read as the reverse complement.
TTTCTAAGTTTGGATTTAATTTACACCATCTTTCGTGTACTGCATTAACCATCTTAATGCCACAAAAATTGCAATTCCTCATACTTAAAAAGTTTTTGATAATGCCCTTGACATTTTCTGCCAATTTGCTTTATCCTTTCTCAATTTCCAGCTTTGTTCTATATGAATAAATCTTCCTGTAACTTTAGGAGAATTATATTCACATGGATTACTTTCACCATTAATCAATCTTCCTTGTACATTAGTAAGCCCATTTAATTTATCCCATGTTTTATCAATGTGGGGCAACTTAAATGTAAGAGTATTATCCTCAAGCAGTAGATTAGCTTTTAAAGCTTTACAATAGTCTACTTTAGGAACTTTTCTTGTACCATTACTCAATATAATATCAGGATCTTTTTGTTTTTTATCAAACCCATGAAACTGGATAAATATACAAGACGCACAATCTTTATATACTCTTTCCGTTGCTTTATGGAACATTGTTTTAGTATTATGAGGAACATCAGAAGTTCTAAATGGTTCTTTATCTCCACATACAGATGTAGTTCCATCACATTCACTATAGATATCACTATTACATCTATGTGTTCCACTAATAAAGAATGCTTTTGCATCTAACTGCCTGAAACAGTATATTGCTTGTTCTCCAGTATTATTATCATACACTGGATGTGGTGCTTGAATAACCAAATCATTAGAGGGTTTCTCATTAAACACATAAGTTCCCCAATGGTTTTCTGAACTTTGAAGAATGTTGTAATACTCTACACCATCTTTTAACCTGATAATTTTATAGTTTATAGAGTCTGCTCTTTTCTTAGCACTCTGTAAGCGATTATTATCTATGTCGTATATGGTTCTATCCCATATAGCAAGATCGTTTGCTGTAGGCTCTGTATATTCGTTATATGGAAGATTATCAATGATATTCCCTATATAACGCTCGATATTGCTCTGCTTCTGGTCTCCAACTTGTGTCAAGGCCAGTAGCAGAATTACTTTTAATTCTGTTTTCATTTCTTAATATTGTAAAATTATTTTATATCTTTTACTGTACCCATGTTTAAGAATAGAATATTTATATTTTTCAACATAATCTTCAATTTTCTTAAATATGTCATGAAAGCTTTCTTTATTCTTCCGTGTAAAAAGTTCAACATCCAAACATAAGCCAATCACACAAAGTTTAACATAAGCTTTCGATTTACTTTTTATAAGTCTTTCTGCTTCATTAACTAATCCTGCAACTGTACTTTCAATAATTATCATAATGTATTTATTTGTGGCACCAGAAGGACTTGAACCTTCAACCCTCTGATTAAAAGTCAGATACTCTACCAGTTGAGCTATGATGTCTGGTGGGCAAAGATAGATTCGAACTACCGTACTCCAAAGAGGGGAGATTTACAGTCTCCTGGTTTTAACCACTCACCCATTTGCCCAAAAGTTAATTTTAAATACCTGCCCCGCACGATCTCGAACAAAAAACTAACTTAGATTTGTTACGTTTCATTCGTAAATTATAAGCATAAGGTTTTAAATAAAACTTTTTATTGCACAAAGGACATATTAATTCAATAACATTAACTTTTCTATGCAATGTAGCATGTTCTGATTTATTTAATACCTCTAAATTTTCTGGTCTATTATCTTGTTTATTTTTATTTATATGATGGACATCTTCTCCAAAATAAAGTAATCTATTAATTTTATTTTCAACTATTACTCTGTGTAGTGGATATAATCCTTTGCTATTTGCTCTCGGATGCAAGGGATTTGTTCTACAATACATATATCCACCTCCTTTACATATAGATATAATTTCAAACATAATTACTATTTTATTATATAACCAACTTCTCCATTCCGCGATATATTTGAAAAGATGAAGGGATTCGAACTCTTGAGACCTTCACGGTTTACCTACCACAGGGTTAGGCGCATTCAACCACTCTGTCACATCTTTTACCTATTGATTATCGTAATTAAAGTTTATTACTTTGAATGAAAACTTATGGCCTTTAACAACTACACCTTCAAAAGGTTTGCCATTTAAATCTTCGGCTTTCTCATAGTAATCAATCAATTCTCTTGTTAATGGTCCTTCATAGAGAACAGGAACATAGGAATTATGAAAACCTTCCATTGATTTGCATATCTTTACAAAGTTATGCTCTTCAAACGGTGATATATATCTTTGCAGGTCTATATCAAATACGGAAAAGAATTTAACTCCTAATGGAAGTTCACAATGAGGATTATGTTTCTTTCTTTGTATACCTACACCATACTGTTCTCCTCTAAGAACTAAGTTTTTATTAAAATGCTTGCAATATAATGCAAATAGATCAAAGTTAAGACGCTTAAAGTTTCTGGTATAATTATTATCTCCATCTAAGCTGTATTCCATGGTTCTACCACATACCCCCATTTCTCCATTATGATAATATACTGAAAAAGATTGTCCATCTATCTTCTGTGTAATTATTACTGGTTCTCCTATCAATTCATCTACATTGATGTTTTGATATCTAGTCTCATCAGTTTTAGGAATACCAAAGGGAAGATATCTTCTTGGTTTCATATCACCATTTCCAGATTTTTCTGTAATCTCTGGAGCTTCATATTTGGTTATTCCAAGCATTTCTCCTACTTCTAACCCTTCAACAACTTCTTCCGTGGAATATAAGGGAAGTATATCTAGTTCTTCTATAATGCCAAAAGACCATTGGCCACGTATCTTCATGGCCTTTACTCTTTTACTCCTTTTCTTATACACATCTGCCCATTCATCATCGGGCAATACTGTATCAGGTTGTATCAACACGATTAGTTGCCCAACCCTAAAATGATCTTTAGGAACAATACACTCATATCCTAATACTTCAGCAATCTCCAAGGAGTCTGCATTGGTATGTGGGTGTATTCCACGTATTCTTTCTATACTTGCTAATCTCATGTAATATGTTTTAAAAAGAGTTCGGAGAAAGGGGAATTACAGGCTGACCGTTACAGCCGAAGCTTCCCGGAATGATCTGGCTGACCCCTCTCTCCTAGAGTGCTGTATAACGCCTTACGGCCAAACTCCAGCTTAGTTTTTGCTCTCTCTATTACTTTGTTTTCTTTTGATTGCTGCCCTTAGTTTCTCTTTGGGAATCTTTAATAGCATGGGTCTTGCCACATACTGTGCACTTTGCGTCTTTTACACCGCAATTTGCAACTCTTTTTCCTTTGCCATATAATTTATCCTGATATGGACTTTCGCATGTACAAATAACTGTTATTGTCATGATAAATTTATTTTTGTAGTCTTGATAAGATTTGAACTTATGACCTTTACATCATCGGTGTAACGCTCTAACCAACTGAGCTACAAGACTTTGGCGGTACTGAGGATTTTTGCCCCGCAATGCTCCTTACTGGTTTGTAAGGCCACCCACGTACCAAGGGTTTGCATTTTCTCTGGTCACTAACATAGAGATTTTGGACTTCTCTTTTAGAACCCAGAACACACGTAAGACTACTTATGCACCCAGAGGGACGCAGTTTACCACAACGCGTAGTCGCTTTGCATATGCAGATTTGGGTAATCGTGCTAAATGAAGCACACTACCCCGGCGCTCTCCATACGATGGAGTTTTAACGCAGATAGGCACGGTTTCCCGTTTTCACACGCCTTTTGCGGAAGAGGAGAGAGTCGAACTCCCAAGACCTGTTAAGTTCCGCTGTTTTCAAGACAGCTTCCGTCGCCAATCGGATTGCTCTTCCTCAACA
>CAYMJZ010000002.1:0-18413 GCA_964391445.1 Candidatus Woesearchaeota archaeon | reverse complement strand
TAGCATCTGCTCTGAATTTTATAAGACGAAATAATAAACCATTGTGTGTTTCCAAAAATCCTTGCGGATAATCAGAAAGGGTTCCATAGTTATCAACTCTTATATCTTCTTCGTTATTATAGCTGAAAACAATGTCTTTGCAGTTAATTTGTCCTTCTACTACAGCTACTCTAAAGGCATCAATAAGAAGTTCACTAGATGTAAGATAAATATTTTTATCATTATCTAAATGATATCTTCTTATAATGTCTGCGACAGTTTGCTCTAGTCTTCCATCTGGTACAGCAGCACCTAAAGTTGGATGATAAATTATTTTAAGCATATTTTGGAATTTTTAAACCTTGCTTTCTTAACTTAGCTAGCATGGTTTCTATTTCTATTTTTCTGGAAGAATTAAAGGTTTCAAATCTATGTTGGTTCTTATAGTAAATATATAACCAATATTGATCTCCTTCTTTCTCCAGTTGTACATCGGAATCCTTTCCTACAGCAATTATAATCTGTAAGTCTCCAATTCGTTCAGACATATAAATAATGTTTTACCTATAATCTCATGCTTAGATAAATGATAATGACCAAATATCCAGAGATCAGGCATATGTATATCAAACATTTCTTGAAGCCCTCTATCTGTAAATGTTTTAGCATCATAGCCAAACATTAATTTCTTTGCTACAGAAGGGCAATCATGCGAAATGACTATATGTGGTTTCACTTCCTCATATAATTTTATACATTCATTCCACTGTTTCCAGTTTAATTCTTCATCAGGCCACCAATCTATACCAAATCTTCTATATTGTTTATCAATACTATCTGCTCCTCTAATAAAGAAGAAATCTTTATATACACCAAAGTCTCCTAAAGAATGGGCACGGTATTTATAAAGAGTGTTATCATGATTTCCAAATAAAACTTTATGCTTTTCTGGATTAATGTTTGCTAGATGCCAATCATGCTCTTTATGAAATCCAAAGTCACCTATTTGTATAGACTCCTCCTCGTTTCTTATAAGATCATGATATTTCCCTACCTTTCCGTGAACATCACCAATCAATATCATACTCCTCTTTTGCAATTTCTACCGCCTCTCCAAATCCAGACCAATTATCAACACCAGCAGTAAATAAGCATTGTAAAAAATCATAGCATTTTTCATATTCTTCCTGAGAAGTATATGGAATTGCATGAACTTCTTTTTTACTATTTATACTGGCCCATATATCTTTATCGTATAAAACATTAAATGTAATTGGTCTATCTGGTATATCAGTAGTACAGTTATCTTCTATCTCTACTTCTAGTATAAATATTCTTTTCATTTTAACAAACAATAATCTACCAAATCTACATATAGTTGCTTGGCCTTTTTATATTCTTCAATAGTAGTATTTTCACATTTCTCATAGAATGTGTTATACCTTTCCCAATTTCCTTTTACAGAACTTTCTTTTTCTAGTAACCACATATAACTATTAGAAAAATTATCTGTCGCAAGATGAATAATGACTAATTCATTATTTTTATGGGCAAAGAAATAATCTCCTTGTGGGCTTTTCCTAAATTCTGTCATTACATTCAAGTTTAGGGAGTATAATTGGGATCGAACCAATGACTTTCTAGCTCACAACTAGGCATTCTACCAACTGAATTATATACTCCATGAAAATAAGGTGGAGAGGAATTTCACGCCTTTCTGACTATGGGTTACTAACCATTCGTCGATTGGACTTTTTACCTCTCCTTGGGCGCATAGATCACAATGCCTAGCATTTCTCGTGCTCCACCTTTCTTTTTATTCGCCGAAGACGGCAACCTTCAATTGATGTAGAAGATTCCCTTTGTTGGGTCTTTCGTTCCTGGTTTTCTGTCCTTTTGGATTATTGGCCACGTAGGGGGCATCTCCTCTTTTCACCAAGGCTTTGGTTTTGTCTTTGTTAGTCTTACTCATTATTTTTCAAATTCTTTAAGTTCTTCTTTAGTTATTTTTTTATTTTCATAAGCTTTCTCAGCTTCGTACTCTAAATGATTTATTACAACAACATCACCATCAGCATCACTGTAAATAGAAACACCACAGTAATCATTAAAACATACATCATATCCTCCACTATCAGCACCGCAGGACGCTACTTTTGTATTTGGAGGAAACTTTTTTAACTTATTAATAAGTTCCCCTGTTGTTGTAACTTTTCTTTCTCTAAGATCTTCAATTGTTGTTTTCATACATCTAATTTAATAGCGTGAATTTTTACTTTATTTTTAGTTCTTGGATTTTGAAACTCCAAGAGTTCTTCCCACCCATTATTAGTAAGAATTTTTTGTTGGATAGAATTAGAACTCACATCAGTACAAAGTAATACTCCATATCCCATTTCTTTTGCATAATCTATCCTAAATTGATTAAGTAGTTTTCCAATTTTTTTATTTCTAAATTTAGGCATAACGATTGCATTCATAGATATAAGAATACCACAACATCCGGGCATTGTAATCATATCCCAAAAACCAATTTCATCAAAGATATATTCTTTGTACAATAAAATATTAAAAGAAAGTAATTCATCTTTTAATAATAAGGTTCTTTTTATAACAATTTCAATTGATCCTCCAGTAATTTTTTCTAAATCTTTTTTTAGTTTCTGAAATAACTTTTCTTTTGTTGGGTTTTCCCAAATCTTTTTCATAATAATTGTTTTGCACCCTGCTGTGGATTTGAAACACAGTCCTATTCAAGCGATAACGTAATGAATAGTTCCAGGCATTCTCATAAGGCTCTCATCTTACGGAACCAGGGCAGCTATTTTATTCTGCTTGTCTTACAAACTCCACTTTTACAATCTTTGCTCCCCAAGGAAGAGATGGGCTTAGTTTTATTCTTGCCCAAACTTTAGATTTGGCAAATACCGGCCTTACAAATATTGCTGGTTTTAGTGTTGTTTTATTAAGCCCATATTCATAGGACACATTATATAAGTTTTTCATAAGGTTTTATTTTTATGAAGTGGTAGCAACAGGTAGTTGCTAAATCTTCATTACAAAGTCTACCAAATAACAGTAGCCTACTAAACTTGAATTACCACCGAAAATCTATAAACTATTGTATCGCTGATCTCACTCATGAGGTCTCCTAATAGCTTATTTCATTTCTAAGACAATATAGCATCTATCTCCATTTTCCTTACGTACTGAGAAAACAGAGTATATTGTCTATATTATACATAATCTTATCCAATCCCCATTAATTCATCTTCAATCACGGGTTTTTTCATGGTAGTAGTTTTAAGTGTAGCAGATTATCCTGCTATTCTTTGTAGTCCTGGAGAGACTTGAACTCCCAACCCCCAAGGTATAAGCTTGGTCGTCTAACCAATTGAACATACAGGACTATCCTTTAATGCAAGAAAGGAAATGGCATTATTTATAAGTTTTTCCAACAACAGCATTTTTTAGATTAAGTTTATCTGCTGCTTGTTGGGCCTCTTCTTTAGATTTATATAACACGTCTTTATCAACAACAATTCCTAAAGGATTATCAGAGTGTGGAAATCTATAAATTGTTATTGTTTGTGCAACAGGTTCTCCTAAGTATACTGGTACATGCTTTTTCTCTTTTAGGCTGTACAAAATATGCCAGTATTCTACAGCAGCATTCTTGAGAGTCCAAGCAAAAGTTTTCTTATCATAAGGATATTTAGCTAATTCTTTTTTTATATCTTCAACCTTGATTTCCATGTTGATGGTCTTTATAGTTTGGCCTTATTATTATAGATATGACAATAATAAAGAGAAACATTGAGGGAATGTTAAGTAATATCTCCATTTAATTTCTTTTTTAGTAGTTTTATGGCTTCTCTTTGCAGATCTTCATGGTGTTTAATATACAAGGCTTGCTGCCTAATACCCCAATTCCTTGTAAGAAAATTAGCAATAGTATCTCCATTTATAAAAGCAATTGCGGCATTTGCCATTACCTGTGCATTGAATTTTTTTTGTTTTCCTTTTATCCATCCCTTCTTATCTGCTAAAGAAAGAACAGCAGTCTGTAATTCTTCAGCAGTTTCACAACTGTTTACTAACTGATATTTTTGTAGTTCTGTCATAATCTATGTTTAAAATTTAACTAGGTTTACCCCGTTTAATTTTTACTTTGTTGTCAGCAGTAAGGATAATCTCCATAGTTTTAGGAGATTTCTTTTGTTTTTTCACTATTTCTTTAACTTGATCGTATGATTGAAATTGAGTGTCTTCTTTTGCCATGTTACTGTCTTTTAAATATTATGGAATCTTGAAAAAGATAGTCCTTATCTCCTTTTCTTTTTAATGAACCTTTCTGTACTCTTGGTTTTAACAGTTTATTTACTAGAACAATGGTATCTCTTTGACCAAGACCGCTAAAGAAATATAAACCACAGTTATTTCTATCTCCTGTCTCAAGATCATAGACAATTAGTCTGCCTCTATCTTGGCGATCTTCTCTTACAATAAATTTAAGTTCCTGATGGTTTACTAAGTATGTACCTTCAATATATGATGCCCCTACTAATAGGCCATCATTTAATTCTTTAGTACAACTAAAAAGTAGTATGATAAATATAATTATTTTCATAATTTTAGATTAAAAACCCCCCAACACAAAGTAGTTTATGATAGCTACAAGGTCAGGGGGTCATTTTTTAAAAAGAGAGCAGAATGAACTGCCCTCTGACGGCTCCCATCGAAAGCTTTCCTCCATACGAAGTAATGGCGTTCTACGAGCCTATTCTTACCGATAAAACCCCATCTTAGCCAGCTTATTATCTAACAGCCCATAAGCCATAAAGACAACAAAACCTAAGATAAAGAATGTCATAAATGATGTAATTGTAACAGCTGTAACTGTAGCAATAACTATTTTACCGAACAATGCTCCAAAAGCAAAGTCCATGATAGTTTTAAATGGATGTGTTTCTTTTCTCCACATATCCGTCTCCTTTACATTTCTTGCATGATTTAATCTTTCCCGTCTTTCTATCATAGAACTTCCCATGTCCATGACATTTGCTACAAACTGCTTTCATGCTAATATGTTTAATTGAGGAAGTTATTCACCTCCTGCATTAATAATTCTTTTCCTGCCAACTACAATAACGGTGTATGGCGATGAGGGGTGCTCAAAGAAAGACCCCTCATATTTATTGTAATAAACATGAATAATCTGATCTATTTCGAACAGTTCGCCTTGTGTTGCCCTTAGAAGATACACCTGTCCTTCCTGAAGCTCTTCAGACAGAGTGGTTTGGAGTTTGACACTGTAGTATACAAACTTTTCTTCATTAACTGTTACCTGAGCAGTTGGCGAGGCATAGTTCTGTCCATATACAGGATTAACAATTGCATCGACAAAAGCAATCAATCCCCATATAATGAAGATTACTTTGATAATAAATTTACTTTGACTTTTCATAAAACTTTATTATGTATTGAGTTTATCCAGTATTTGGATTAATTCTTGACAATCTTTAATGTTGTCGGATTTTGCTAATACAATAGGATCATCTGTCTCTGGGTTATAAACGGACAGCACCGAATATTTTAATGACTGTCTATGTTTAAGTATGTAAATTAATAGTCCAGTGATGGGATACATTTTTTCATAGTGAAACCAATCTAAATCACTAAGGTCGATAAATCCCATTGATTTTAAATATTCATCCATTTTATATTGTTTTTAGTGGAGACACCTCTTAGCGAAGGTCTCCTCATAAAAGCAAAACAGTTCAGCCTGTTACTTGAAGGCAACAGCTTGAACGGTTGGTTCATTGCGATGGAAATATCCTACCCATGCCGCTTGTCTCACGTGCTTGTTCTCATCCCCTGGAAAACGGTGGTGTAAAACTTTGGACAAAGATACTTTGCGAGCCTTATCCTTATTTGCTTCATCCTTTACGGACTTCACTACTGTAGCTGCGAAAAGAATGCCGTTTGCACGGAGTTCCTCATCAGCGGCTTTGGGATTACGGCCTTTTTCCAGATAACATGTGGTCTGTGTGGTGGGCTGCCCTGTTACACGGCTGGTAACATTTTCATGTCTCCAACGGATGTACCAGCATTCACCATTTGCATCAATAAAGTTGCACATAGTTATGAATTTTGTTTAAAAGTTACATTGGTTCAGATAGAAATTCATCTATCTTTCTAAGTACTTCGCTCTTTGTACCACGAAATGTGGTATTAATAGAAGAGTAGTACATTCCATTTGGATCTTTATAAATCCTAATGGACAAGCGATGCATGAGTCGGAATAGCCATTTCATTTTGTCCTCCTATATATTTGATCCCTACAATATAGGGAATTTCAAGAATTTCTATTGCAGTATATCTACTACAATAATAGTGAATATATTCTCCTCCAGAATTTTTGCTGATTACAATATAATCTTTATCTTTTGACCAAAAATCAGTTTCGTGTGGCTGTGTTTGGGCAATGATAGAATCTAGTAATTCTATTGGAAGTGTATTATATATGTACATATCAATGTTTTTATTTCCAATAGAGGCAATAAAGTGTAAAGATACTAAGAAAAAACCATATTAGAGGTTTTACCTTAATTTAATTTTAACTTATTATTTAATGCATCCTATAGTTTATAAGATGCTTTCAAATTATTCTTCATAATATAACTTAGGTTCTCCAAGAGATGGGCCGCAAATAACTACCATAGCTTTTGGATGTAAGGCTTCTAAATGCATCTTGATAAGATCAGATCTTTTACCATTCTGTCGTGGAAATTCAAGGAAATTTTCTCCATCTAGTTCTTCTTCTTCTATTTCTTTTATAGAGGAATATCCAACAACTTTATCTTGTGACATAAAGACTGCATAATTGTCTGCTTGAATAACAGTAAACTCACCTTCATTAAAAAGTTTTTGAAACTCTAGTAGACCTACAACAAAATCAGGAACAGACATTTCTTTTGTTTCAATGATAATCTTAGCAACAGGTACTTGTACTTTCATGATTAATAGTTTTAAGGTAGTTCATCTTTCTCTAGACGAACTTTCTTAACTCTTTTATATTTCTTCTTATTAGTATGTGTTTGAGTCTGTGGCTTGAAGCCAGTCTCTCCTACATACATATTCTTAGCAACAGGATTCTTCTTAGGAACTTTTTTCTTTTTCATAATAAATAGTTAAGAAAAGAGTGCAGTATACTTGGGATACACTCCTCTCATTTACCATGAAAACTCCTCCCCCGAAGTCATTTTTTGTCATGAACCAATATTGCTAAGAGAAGACCTAGGAATATTGATGCTATAGATAGTAAAAGAAAGAAAGTACCAGAATTTGGCATTTCCTTCTTAAAATATTCCATAGCTATGTTTGCTAATCCTATTGTGGATAGTACAAAAACTACCATAATAGAAAAGGCTGCAATCTTATTTTTTTGAGGTGCGCTCATCTAAACATTTTTTACATATGGCTTCTATCCAACCATCTGTAAGTGTAACATCTTTAGTAGAACCACAGGTCATACATATATGATATGACATAGACTCTGCTGTATTAATATAATGTTCTATCTCATCGGAATGTCCTAGAGTATAAAACCTTAACCCTCCATACTTCTCTTTAACCTGTAGTACCTCAACTTGAGGATAATCCTTAACATGATTAAAGCTTTCTGGATCTTGTCTATTATCAATGTAATCTTGTATAACAGCACACAGGCTATTAACAAGAGCAAACCACCCATCTCCACACTCAAACCCAAATCCCATTAATGTTCTCATTGGTCCAGCATTTCTACTGGCCTGTGGGAATAACTTTGGATAATGGGTTAACAGATATTCTGTATTCTCTCTATTCATATAATATTTTTATTTAGAGCCTACTTAGGTAAGCTCTTAATTTTTTCCATTAAAGCATCAATAGCGTTATAAGCTGTATGGCATTCATTAGAAAGAGTCGGAAAATCCCTTTCTATTCTAATAAGCTTTTCTTTCATAGACAGTAAACGATAATCATGTGTTATCATAGCACTGTAAGAAACAAATCCTTTTTCTTTGGCTTCTTTCTCACACATTTCCTTTACGAAATCAATCTCTTTCATGATAAATGTTTTTAAGTTGAGCCTAAGAAACAGGCTCTTCATAAATGTTTATCTGCTAATTTACTTATCTCACTTATTCCTACGATTATCCAATATAATAAGGATGTTTTAGCATACATGTCTTCATACTTATATGCTATATTAAGTGTTGGATAACCACGAAAATTTTCTAGCGGATATAGTTTCTCATAAGAAAGAAGCAATATTGTAGCTGTAAATTGGTGCAAACAAAGTAAGCATATAAATATGATTATCATAATGTTAAACCATAAATAAGAGCTTATAAGTATAGCCCAAATAAACAAAGCTAACCAAAGTTTTGTACTTCCTTTCATAATTATACAATTGTTAAATCTCCTTTATCTTCTCTCTTAGCCATCCAATCTATATCGTTAGGATTAAGATAGGCCAAGGCTCTGTAATAAGGCTTCGTTGTTGCAGTATATAATCCTGATTCCGTAAATACAACTAGCTCTTCCTTTAAGGCGCGAAACCTTAAATGATTATAAGTTAGTTGGTCTTTGCAGCGTAGCAGTTCCAAGCATTTATCAGTAATGACCTCGTGCTGGAAAGTGGGCAGTAACTCTTTTACCCTATACCTGATAATAGCATCAATCCTTTTAGGATCGGCTATGGGGGGTTGATACACTTTTCTTTTAAACCAGTTAAATTTCATGGTAACAATTTTAGTTAATAGAACCCTAAGTAGAGTTCTTTAAACTAACCAAATTAATGCGGCAACAATGGCAAGAATAATCAGTCCATAAGTGACTGTTATCCACCCATTGCCTTGACAATTAGGACAATTCTTTTCTTTGCCCTTGTTTTTGCCACTGCGGATCTTTACTTTCCCTGTACCTCCACAATAGGTACATATCTCTTTTTCTCTCTCTAATATAATCATGGGAATGAATTTTCAAGAATTTGATCTTTGACATACTGAGAAGGAACTTTGACTCGTTTCACTTCTCCTATAATAGTAAATGTATCACTGGGCGCCTCCTTTAAAGGATTGAAACCTTCATAAAGGAATGGTTCTTCATGTTGTATTACAAAGGGAGTAACTTCGGGTTTCTGCATAGCCAGCAAAATTACTATGATGCAGAATAAGATAAAAATAATAATGTTTTTCATAATTAAAGTAATTCGTCCACGCCCTCATGGTAAGGGGCATGGTCTGAACTGAAACTAATCCAAACGGAATATGCTCCCATCAGGATTTTCTTTAAGCGTAAAGGGCTTTTTCACTTTCCCTTTCTTGCTCATAAATTTTTTAGTACGCTCTAAATCTTTCTGGCTTGGATTTCTCTACACCATATTGATCCATGCGATTTTAGGAACTTTATGTGCAGCATCTTCTACTGCATTAAGTTCCCGTTTCTTTTTACTGAATATTACATACAATGCTCCTGAAGTAGGAACAATGAAGAAAATAAGCCATCCTATCATTTCAGCAAATTTAAATTAAGGAAATCTTCGGGTTCTTCAGGGTAAAAAGTAAGAGATTTTACATATTTAAAGGAAATAATAATTTCTTCTTTATCAAGTTCATATCCCTTAAACCTATTTCCTTCAAACACTGAATTATATCTATGCGCATTATATAGGATACTGGTTACTGTAATCCTATCTCTGAAGTCTTTGGAAGTTAACGGGCTATTCATTATAGCTCTTCCACCTTCATAATCAATTAGTATATACATGGTAAAAGTTTTAAGGCATAATCCTCCTAAAGGAATATAACCTAAAGAAAAAAGCTAGGGCACACATCGCAGTCAGTTTACCTGTCTCTCTTTATAGAGGCCCTAGAATATGTCTAGAGGAACTTAATCCTCTAATCATACTATTCGTCGAAAATATGCTTACCAACCAAGAAGATGGCCTCTTGAGCGCATTCCTCGCACTCACCACCCACACCTTTCCAAGCATCGGTAACATCATCCAAGGCTTGTTCAACCTGGAATTTCATTTCCCCTTCTCCTCTTTGCAGTCCAATCTGATACAGTGATACTGCGTCTCTGGAAATATATTTTGCACCATCTTCCAAAGGAGAGGTTTGGAAAGTAAGGAGCATAAATGCAGCGATACCAACAATGGCACCAAGACAAAAGAATAGATAATTTTTCATGGTAAATAGTTTTACATCCGAAGGAGATATTTCACTCCTATGGCTGTCGCATAGCAATAAGCCAAAGCGGATTATTATGGGATTTATTTTTGGAGCCACGTACCTTGCACCGAAGTGTTTAGGTCGCGATCTATATAACCACTAATGGATTGCCTGTTTCCCCACAGTAATCAGTTATATATTTTCTTGCCTTGGATTTAAGGCTCCTAGGAGAGAGTTGCAACTTGACACATCTGCTGATGGGCCAATATATCTCACCTCGTAAAACGGCATAAGGATCACAGTTCTGATAAGGATGGTTCCCTATCTTACCATTCTCATTATCATAAAACCACTTATGATAATCATCGTCCATTGTTTGGATGAAGCCTCCACTGAGAGAATGCCAATAGCGCCATGTTTCCATGCTGTCCTCTATTGGTGCAATACTAAATTTTGTATATAGGAAGATTATAAGTCTTCCTTTATTCCAAGAGATCAGAAAACTCTTTTTTTATCTCTTTTAGTGCATCGCGGTAATACATATCGCTACTATTTTCATAGCGATATTCTGTCTGTTATATGCCAATTCTGCTTTCTTGGTTGCTACAATAACTTTTACTTCTTTCATGATAAATAGTTTTACCTCCATGTCATTATTAGTTATCTCTGACATTCGGACGGCTCTTAAGCAAGTCTGAACTCTTGAGAGATGAACACTTACATGTTCTCACAATGTCATGGTGGTAAAGCATTCTGACTCTTATATCAGGAATGGATTAACCTCTATACATTGCTGTATAGTGGTTAGGTTTAATAAAGCGGCCCTACTTTTTTCTTGGCATACCACATCATTGCTTTCATAATAAATATCATAATGATATCTATCACAATTTGGAATAATGCTAGTATTTTCTGATAGTATAACGGCAACAGAAGCAACCCTATAACGCATATTATGTTAATTGCTATTATTGTGAGTATACCTCTGCTAATGATCCAACTTTTTACCATAGTTTTGTTTGTTGGTAACTTCTCTACATTATATAGAATAGTTAAAAGAATTTTCCTAAAGGGTTATATCTAAAAAAGAATGTAGCCATTGCTGTCTGGCTACTAACGAACAGGCTGTTACAGTCAGCCTCTGTTAGCTTAAGCTGTTCCACCATGCAAACAACTCCTTTTTGAAGAAGATATACATGATGACACAGCAAGGAATGGATATGTACAGTGGTATAATGAACCACCATACAATAATACCATTCCTGGTATTAAATTGAAGTAACTCTCGTGGAGTTACTTTAAGCAGAGTTGCTGCCATCAGGATGAGCAACAAGTCTGCTATAAAAAATAGTTTCATAGTAATTTTTTTAAAAGTACCTCCAACTGTCTTACGACGTGAGAGATACCAAATGTTGTAGTGAAAACGCACAATGTACATATGACTATGTACTACTCTATACTATTACTAATATAGAGGCTATCCTAATAAATCCTGGATAGCTGCCGTCACTGGAATAGGATTAATTATCCAGCTTATCTCATTTAAGAGACTCCTTGACCTTCTTCCTAATTAAAGGAATAGGCTAACTCGAATGAGCAGTTTCATGTCATGCTCAGGACTATTTCTTATCCTACCAAATGGAAGCCCAATGCCTCCGCTTGGTCACAGATTTCAGGACTGTAATCGTAGTCTGCCCACACGCAATAGGCATCGTCGCAGTCCTCGTGTCTTTCCAAGCATAAGGTCACAATGTCTTCCGAAATCTGGTATTGCCCAGGTTCGCCAATTAATCCTGTGTTGCAGATGCGTATTGCACCTGCCGGAATCTGGTAAGGCAATTCTACCATAGGGCAAAGAGCTGCCCCTTGAAATGTAATGGGCGACAAGTTGAAGCGGATACTATCCACCTCCTCTGTGGTTGCGTAGCGCCGGAAATTTCCAACGTTGTCGCAGAAGAAACAGATTTGGTCCATTAATTCTACGCATAGACCTGTGCGTGTAAGCTCCACCAATGCTACCTGGGAGTTGTCACTGAGATTGATTTTTTTCATCTTACATTCCCTACTTGGTTCCGGCTTCGGGTATCCGGTTATTAAGAGTTGAGTCCTGTCTCCATCTGACAGGAAAGGAACAATAAATTGTACTACAAGGACTATGGCCCTTATATCCAGGCTTTTACTGGAATAGTGCAATCTATGTCATAGAATATAACTTCTTTGCTAAGGTAAGCAGAGTAGTTATATGTAGTCGTTTGGCTACAAATAGAGGCTAGGACGGCTGAGAATATGGATGTAGGGATATGATGATACTTATAGTCATCAAGTAGTGGCGACTATAGTCTGCAAAGTACTTTGTAATTCAAAGTGCTCAAACCCTTGCTACCATTGACTCTTAGCATATTTATAAAGGGACTTCATCCTACCTTTGCCCCTAAGATCGGGCTATGATGAAGTATATAACCCCACATCTATCCTTCTATGGATAATTGTAGTATATATATATATAACGGTGTAAAATTATAGGCCACTATTAGCAGCCTATTATTCTTACAATTGGAACAGTCCTTGGTCAAATTCATCATCATCATCATAATCGTCTTCTTCCATTTCTGCTGGTAAATCGATATAGATCTCTTCCGGTTCCCCTTCGCAGTAATCCCTACGAATTTCCAACAGACCTTCTATCATAAGCCTTTCCTTGGATCCATCTTTCCTTGTCTTAGGATCTGCTTTTACAAGCTGAACTATAGCAGCAGTAATCCAATCAAACTTTTCTTGTGCTGTCATGATAATGTTTTTATATAGCAGACAGCTCTATAAAGAGAAAGAAAGTGGAGTAAAGAAAGAGAAAGGAATAGCCCTATTAAAGACAGCGAGCTTGCAGACCCCGTCTGGCAAGTAGCGAGCGTCTTATAACGGCTATGACTGCACTCTTCTCCTTATAGTACAATTCTAAGTTAGCAATATCCTTATAGAAGATTATTGCATGTATATATATAACGGTGTAAGCTCTAAATTCTAGAGATATATGGCAGAAGATTATTCTATAGCAGTGCTAGAGTTATAAATCTCCTAATGGGAAGACCAGTAAAGCTTGTTGGCACTGCTGGCCATTATGCTGTCTATCTGTTCAGTAATGTTGTTAGGTTCCCCCCTCCATATCTAGGAGAGAGGATCCTGGGCTGAGGTTACACCAGTTCGGCAACGAGCAGATCTTTCACTGCTTGGACGCTGCTGGCTTTAACCTTACCGGCGCTGGTCACATAGGCGGAGATATCCACGCCATTTGCTACTGCCAAGTCGGAAAGACTGGTTGCATCGGCGGATTGGATGGTCTCGGCTGTGATAGCACTGGACGGCTCACTGACGACGGGTGCCGCGTTGCTCATCAAATCAGCCAAGCTAAACGACTTGGTAGTCGCTTTGGGCATGGGGCTGACAGAGATGATACGCAGGCCGCTTTTCCCTTCTTCGCGCAGGTCAACGGTTCCGATACCCAGTTTGCACACTTCTCCCACGGCGGGAATGAAGCGGCTGGAGTCGGGCCGGAAGTTGGTGGACAACGTGGTGTTCAACGCGGTTTGGAAATCACCTTCGGCCAAGGCTGCTTGGATAGCAGGGATTTGGTCGCTGGTGATGGCGTTGAAATTCCCAATCAGACGCTCTTCACCCGTTTCTTCGTCCGTGTAGGGCGTAAGGGTAGTGAGCTTGGCCTGGATGGAGCCCTCGCTGGTCACGACACTGCGCAGACGGGAATTGAGGATGCTTTCGAATTGCTCAAAGCTCATCTCACGGGTCGTGCCGTCGCTGTTCGTTAAAATGATCGTTTCCGGGTTCATTTGCAAATGATTTTAGATCCGGTGAATAATCGAAAAGATGCAGAGGATACCCCCTACACCAAAACTGTCAAGCCTTAGTGGGGGTGTATGTTGAGGTGGTCCGCCCATATTTTTTCACAGTAAATTTTTTCATAGCTATGTATTTATGCAATACTCCATTTTTCTATACAACCATTTTCATAATCGCAGTCCTTCCATTATATAGCATTAATGGTCACTCCATATCTTCCTTTACAATTTTTTTTGCTATACAGGTCTATATACATTTTTCTCTTTAGTATAAATGGTCTGTCCATATATTCCTACAGCAAATTTTTTCAATTATATGTCTATCCAGCCATACAATAGCATATCCCTCATATAATCTTTAGCATTATTATGATACCTATAGTCATCATCCTGCCTAAATATTTAGGACTACTAAAGATAAAATTCTATGGAAAAGACCCCCCGGTACCATAAAAATTGTTAATGAAATGTTAATGTTTGCAATTCTGAAAAATTCTCAAAAAAATTTTTTTCAATGTTTACGCGGGTTCCAGCCCATTTTGCCCATTTTATGTTTAACTAGAGTTAAATTAAAACCGAATATGTCATTTCTTTTTTGTATCTTTGCACCAGATCTTTTTACAGTGAAGAAGGTTTAGCCTGAATCTTGAAGCGTAGGGAACTTCAAGCTCTTCTCGATCCAGCAGCCCTATAGAAAACCCTATAGGATCCCTGATGGAACAGACGCCGAGTTAGATAGATCAACATAGATTGAAGGTTGTCTCGGTAGGGCAAAAAATTAGGGTTCTCCCCTAGGAAGGAGATTATAGATATAAGGTTGAATACGGGATAATATGACAACATAAAGGTCTGCTGAATTAACAGCGCATTGTATTCCTGTGGTGTAAGCGACAATAATCTGATGATGAAGATAGCCGACGGACTGTTCAACTGAAGTTCTAACTAAAATGAAGCATAGCATTCCTAACCATGTGGCAGAGTCACAGGGGTAGGGTAACTATGTCTACTGGTAAGCATTGCTATACTGTTGAAGATTAATTATATATGCTTATGAAGAATAATCATGTTAGAGTAAAGAGAGTAGGGATAAAGATAACAGATGTTGATTTTAGGAGAGCCATATCAGGTCGTAATGAATTCGATATAAAATTAGATGTGCGACCTAATACTTGGTGTCTAGGAAAAGAAATTATTTTTAAGAAAAAAGTATTTGAAGTAAAGATTATTGGTTTACATGATGAGCATAACGGTAGATGGTTGACTGTAGAGGTAATAAATGAAAGAGTGCCAAATGCATTTAAAACTTTAAAGGGCAAAAAAATTGGTGTTTCCTCAGAATGGTTTGATGAAGACGAAGAAATTTTTGATTTATAAGAAATGAAAAATAGTAGATTGGCAGAGTTAGTTGAGAAGCTTATAGAATTTCTAGAGGTTCCTGAAGTAGCCATGATAGTTGATGATGATTTTCATAGTATTACTACATATTGTTATAATGAAGAAAAATTAGGTGATATGATTAGAGAATTGAAAATGAGTGTGGAAGAGATGAAAGGTAATGATGAACTTAAAACAAGCATACATAAAGCTCAAACAGAAGTATCCGACGATAAAAGTTGAATCAGAATTAGAAGAAGAGCATCTTGTTTGGTATTTCTACGGAATGCCATTTGAGAAAGATCGAGGAAAAGTTAGAAGAAAAAAAGAAGGATATATCTTTAAGTTCCCATCTGAATTACCCTATGAATCTCTTTTACTCGAAGTTATAGAAAAACAGTTCTTCAATGACGGAAAAGGAAATTAGAACAGCTATTAGGAAGATAGAGCAAGGAAAATCCCAAGGAGTAAATAGAATGATAGAATATATGAAGCCAAAAGCTCTAAAGTTGTTGGCAAAGTATATTGAAGAAGAAGTAAAGAAAAAAGAGACAAGGAATGGAGAATGTTGATCCAGAATTTAGTTCAACCAATATAGAGGTGTTTTATGGAGAAGTTCCCCTGTGGCCTACAAGAGTTATAATGAAGCTGTTTGTGTGTAATGATTCTATGGCTGCTGGAGATGTAATGACTAAATATGTTGGACAGTCTCCCAAGCATTGGCAAGAAATACTAGAGCCTCATATGTCTACTTCTTTCATTCATCAAGGTAATAGTGGACCAGAAATTATAATGTTTCTCAGAGAGACAGAAATATCGTTGCTGATAAAGGAAGGTATTAATGTTACTTGGCTGTTGTCTGATATTGCTAACTTTAATGTGAACAGAGATAATGCAAAGCTACAGGCAGATTTTGTGGCATATATAGTAAGATCGGTATTGAATAGTAGATCTGACATAGTTATGGATAATGAATCCAGTTATTAAAGTACGTCTTAGAAAAGACGAGTTAAATGTTTATAAGGATTATTTCTCTCTGGTAAATCTTCACAGAGAAGAGGCATTAAGGTTAAATCCAAGAGAGGTAGATTTGGCTGCTGCTATTGCCTATCTTGGTCCTGGGTTCTCTCTGGAGCCTAGAAGTAAGAATGCTAAGAACTTTGATATGATAAGGCAAATTACTGATATGTCATCTTCTATGATCTCTCAATATGTAGGCAAGCTTTTAGAGAAGAAAGTATTAAGGAAGGATGAAGATAGATTGATTACTCTTGCTCCTAATGTTGCTGAACTGGTTAAGGTGATAAAGTATAATATTGAACAAGACGGTAAGTTTTCGTTTAATTATAATATTGAGTATGAAGTTCACTAACGTTGTAGACCAAGCAGATTATGAGTTACTAGAGTATAGGAAATTGTATGGTATTTTTCCTAATAATATTATAATGGATATAGGTACTTACCATTTATTGAAAGAAGAATTAGGAATGCCCATGTATTTATCTCTGTCTAGGTTTAAAGGGATGCGTTTGCTAGTGGTATTCACTGAAGAAAGATTTATAGAATTTATATGAAGAATTTATTGCTTAGTTTATTCCTGTGTTTCTCTACTTTACTGCCTTCTCAAACCGATTCTTTGTATGAACTTACAATGATTGGAGATCTTTCTATTACTTATGCAGATTCTATTACAATTGATGTAGCAGAATTATACTATAGTATATACGGGACTGATGTAAAGGAATCTATTTACGTAGATGATGATTATGCTACTCATGAGAGATTGGTTAATTTAACTGGTGGTATTACTGAATATTTTATTGAGGTTGATAGCACTGCTGGTGGAATAGAGTATATTTTTGTATTTGAAGCTCCGCGTAGAGTTATTGGTTATGCCAGAGGATTCAAGAGTGTATTTGATTTAGAATATGTTCCTTCTGTTTGGATGCATGATACTCAGGAGGTTATTTTGGAGACCATGTTTTGTGATATGATTATTGATGTGAAAGATGGACAAGGACATATTTATTGTAATGATACAGATTGGCGTGTTTATAAAACAATGACATTTGGACGATGAAAGAGATTATAGGTGAATCAACAAGTGATGTTATTCAAGAGTTGGATAAAAGATGGAACAAGAAGAGGAAAAGAAATATGTTCACACTCGTTCCGAAGAACTTCAAGAAATCTTTGATGAAGTTATTGCCAAAACTGGAGAGAGTGAAAAAACCGTAAGAAAGGTTTTATACAATGCAGCTAATTATATAAGGACTGCATTACAAGAACCAGAGAGGCCGGAAGTTAGATGGAGTGGGCTTTTATGTTGGCGTTTAATGCCAAAAAGGATTGAACAGTATGTAGAAAGAATTGATAGGGATAAGGATGATCCATATCCAAGAGACGAGAAGAAGCGTGAATTTTATATGCAACTTCTCGATATGATTAAAAAATATAGTGATGGCAGTTGGAAAGAAAGTTAGCATAATTACACCGGAGAATAGTCTTTATCTTCCGGCAAATGAAGCACAAAACATTATTTTTGAAAGACAACAAAAGATTAACAATGATAAACAAGCCGCTGTAGAACAGTATAATAAGGACTTGTATGACATTGATCCAAAATTTGACTCTAAGGTTTATACTAATAATATTATTATTGTGCGGCTGGTCAAAGATGACTATTTGGAAGTCACTGATGAGTCGGAAAGAACCGAAGGAGGTATTTTAGTTAATGCTCCACTTAGGAAGAATTCCAAGATGCAAGTGGAGACTACTGGTGGACGTTTGGAATTAATAGATAATCCAGTTCCTTACCTTATGAAAGGTGTGGTATGTGCATTTGATCCTGACATTGCTGATAAAGCAACTGGTGTGTTTGCCAGAGAACTTAAAGTTGGTGCTACTGTTGAATTATTGAGCTTGTCTTTACAAGACAGTATTTATTATTTGGACAAGAGCAAAGGAGATTCTCCTATTCCTAAAGAAG
>CAYMJZ010000001.1:0-26554 GCA_964391445.1 Candidatus Woesearchaeota archaeon | reverse complement strand
TTCTGAAAACGTTACAATGCGTAAAATTGGAAAACCTAAGGAATTTGGCTTTGAAGTTAAAAGTCATTCTGAAATAGCTGAAAATTTGGGAGTTGCTGATTTTGATGCATCTGCTAAAACTTCAGGGAATGGATTTTACTATTTGCAAGGAGATTTGGCTTTGTTAAACCAAGCGTTAATTAGATTTGCTATTGACAAATTAGTTAGCAAGGGATTCACTTATGTTGAAACTCCTTTAATGTTGCGTTCTTCTGTAATGAATAATGTTACTTCTTTAGATGATATGAAGAATCAAATATACAAGATAGATGGAGAGGACTCTTATTTAATAGGTACTAGTGAACATTCAATGATTGGAAGATATGTTGATACAATTTTAACTGAAAAACAATTACCTATGAAATTTGCTTCTTACTCTATGTGCTTTAGAAAGGAGATAGGGAGCCATGGAATTGATGAAAAGGGATTATATCGAAGTCATCAATTTAACAAAGTTGAAATGGTTGTAATTTGCAAACCTGAAGATTCTATGAAGTTTTATGAAGAAATTCAAGCAGTAACTGTTGAAATTTTCAGAGATTTGGATATTCCTATTCGTATTTTAGGAATATGTTCTGGAGATTTGGGAGATTTGAAACATGTTCAAGTTGACATTGAAGCATGGTCTCCTAGAAAGAAAACTTATTTTGAAGTTGGTTCATGTTCTAACTTGACAGATGCTCAAGCTCGCAAGTTAAAGATTAGAGTTGACCCTGGAAACAAAGATAAGTATGTTCCTCATACTTTGAATAATACAGCTATTGCTACTTCAAGGGCAATGGTTGCAATACTTGAAAATTATCAGAACAAAGATGGGAGCGTAGATATTCCTAAAGCTTTACTTCCATATATGCATGGTAAGAAAGTTATTGGTGGAAAGAAACAGGTTTAAATAAGGTCATTTTTGAGGTTTTTTATGGAAATACGTGTTGCAGAATATGTTGAATTTAAGGGAGCTAAGATAGCTCATATTCCAAGAAGAGTAAGCTGTTTTGGGATAGATGCTTCTCTATTGCACCCTCCTATAGGATCTATGGCTTATACTGTGACTAGAATGGAAGAGTTTGTTTCTTCAAATGGGCAGGTAACTACTGGAGAAATATTAGGCACTTCAGGACCATTTATTTTACCAAGTCAGGGAGAATCTTATCTTAGGGTTCTTCTTGGTCCAGATTATGTTAATTCCGATTTTTCAAGAAGAAAAAATAATTGAAGGAGTAATTTTTAGTATAATCATTCTTAAAAACCTGTAATTCTGATTTTGTTTTCCGAGGTGTATGTATTGTGGCAATTATAATTGACGAGAGTTTTTCTGATGATGATCTTGATGTTCTTGAGAAAGTAGAGCAAAGAAAATTTGGAAGTGCAGATGTTGCTAATCTTAAGGTAGATGCTATTAAACTTGAGAAAAATACTGAACTTAATGCTCTTGCTTGTTATGATTTAGTCAAAGATAATCTTACTTACAAGTTGCCTCATCAGACTGAAGGAGCTTTACACATTCTTCGAGAAATGAATGGTTCTGCTCTTCTTGCTGATGAAGTTGGTTTGGGAAAGACAATTACAACAGGCTTTGTTATTAAGGAATGTCTTGTACGAGGATTTGTTTCTAAAATTTTGATTTTGACTCCTCCCTCTCTAGTTGATCAATGGGTTGCAGAACTAAGGGAGAAATTCAACATGGATTTTAAGATAATTGAAACTGAATCTGATTGGGATAGTGTAGATTTGGCCATTGCTTCTATTGATAAAGTTAAGATATTTGACAAAGACGCTGGAAAATTTAGACATTCTAAGGCACATGATATTCCATGGGATTTGCTTATTGTAGATGAGGCTCATAAACTCAAACAGAGAAATACTACTAGATGGAGATTTGTGGATAGGATGCAGAAAAAAAGATTTTTACTTTTGACCGCTACTCCTTTTCAGAATGACTTGCTTGAATTGTATAATTTATTACATCTGTTAAGAAGAGGTCACCTAGGAACAATACAAGAATTTAGACAGAAGTTTCTTTTTAGAGGTAATAAAAGAAAGCCACTAAATCCTCTTGAATTAAGAAGAAGGTTACAAGAAGTTATGCTTCGTAGAAAAAGAGAAGAAACAGGTATAGAATACAAGAAAAGAATACCCAAGATCGAAGTAGTTCATCTAACTTCAGAAGAGAAGAAAATTTATGATTCTATATGTGATCTATTAAAGACAAAGTATTTTTCTGCGACAGGAGATGAGTTAAGGGGAAAGCTAATATTATACGCAATATTACCTAAAGTAACAAGTTCGTCTAGGTCTGCTATAGAATCTCTTTCAAGAATTGTTGAGAGCGATAAATATCATTCTGAAACCAGGCAGATTGCTCAAGATATAATTGATGCATATTCTAAATTGAAAAAAGACTCAAAAATAGAGAAGCTTGTTGAGATAATAGATAATGTTTTAAAACAAGATAAAAATGCAAAGATATTGCTTTATACAAGGCATCCTACCACTTTGAAATATATAATAGAGAAGCTAGAGCCTTATAACCTTAAAATAGTGGAGTTTATCGGGGGCTTGACTCGTGAGGAAAAGACTGAAAAGATTGCACAGTTCAAGAAAGATGCTCAGATAATGATAAGTACTGATACCGGTGCTGAAGGTCTGAACTTTCAATTTTGTAATGTTCTTATTAATTATGACTTGCCATGGAACCCTATGTCTGTCGAACAGAGAATTGGAAGACTTGACAGGATTGGACAGACCAGAGACATGCAAATTTATAGTTTAGCAACTAAAGATACGATGGAAGAACATGTTGTTGATTTGATTATCAATAAGATGTGTTGTATTGGTCTTGTTATTGGAGAGCTTCCTACAATATTATTTAATCTTGGTCTTGATGGTGAAGGAAAAGTAGGGCTTGCAAAGATAGAAGAGATGTTAATGAACTCTTTTCTGGACTCTAAGAATAATTTAGAGATTTTTGCTAAGGATATCAATGAAATAAGCAAAATTATTCAGAAGGGAATTGATGATTATTCAGAAGCTAAGAAAGCTAGCGCGGAGGCCTTGGATGGAACAGTTGAGGCAGTTTAGCATTCAGTTTTTTAGAGAGTTAGGAGCTAAGGTTTCTGAAAGTACCGATTATCTTGAAGTTAGTGAAGTTCCACCTAAATTTCAGAAATTTTATGGTAAGAATGAACCTTATAGAATTGTTTTTGATAAAAATTTTTCTTCAACAGGAGAATTAGTTGCTCCCGAAAGTTATATGCTTAAAATGATGAAAGCTTATTTAGACAATTCAGGAGATGCAGTTTTAACTTCATTAAACTATAAATTAAATGTAGATTCTTTCATTAAAGAGCAGTTTAAGCTTCATAATTGTTCTATTGTAAAAGCAACTGCTGAATCTTCTCATAATTTTATGTTTAAGTTTACATTTCAAACAACTTACAAGTATTTGAATGAAGAAGAGAAATTGATAAATGAGGTTTTTGTTGACGAAGGGGCTATTGTTAATCCAGATCTTAGCAGATTTAGTGTTTCTAATACAAATAAGAAAGATATTGAAATAACGGAATTAAGAGACTATTATTCTATCGCTAAAGAACATATCAAGAGTTCTATAAATGCTAGGACTAATAAAATTGCTTCAGAATTAGACTCAAGTCTTTCTAACGAAATTGCTAGAATAAATTCATATCATGAGCAACAAGTCAAGGAAATTGATGAACAGATTGCAAGGATAAAGTCTGGAGCATTGAAGTCTAAAGATCCGGTAGAGCTTGAAAGACAGAAAATACAGTTTGTTACCGAAAGAGACTTGTTTATACAAAATGAACAGAAAAAACATGCATTAAGGCTTAATACAAAACTAATTACTACAACAATTATAGATTACCCTATCTATTCAATAGAATCTTTTTTCAAATCTAATGCTGGAGTTACCAGGTTAGTAGTTGTTAAATTTGATCCATTAAAAAATAAGATTGATCTTCCTACATGTGACCTGTGTAAGAATTCCTTAAATGAAATAATTCTTTGCAATGGGAATCATCTTGTTTGTAGAAATTGTGGGGCAAGATGTGAAGATTGTAGCGAAATATCTTGTGAGACTTGCCTAAGGCATCAATGTGCAGTTACAAAGAGGAGAATATGTAAGCAATGCGGTCGTGTATGTGTTAAGTGTAAACAGTTTAAGAATAAGAGATTTATGGATGCTGATGCAGGTGGAAGAAGCTTTGTTTGTAAGAATTGCTATTAGAATATATTTTATTCTGACATTTTGTTTAAATATTGGTTAGATATTTTTCTTTCATGGCATTAGTTAATCTTGATTTTAGATTGGTTAGATATGTTCAGTTTATGGTTAGAAATCCTGCATCTAATAGTCTAAGAAATTATGTAACTGTTGAGCTTGGAGAGGGTCTTGATAAGGATCAAATCCCTACAAACTATTTATTTTATAAGACTTTTTCAAGACAGATGGCAGTTGCTCCAGATGGAGAGATATTGTCTGGTAATATGAGAGACGAATCTGATTGGAAGATTACTCTTGAAGAGACATTAAAGAAAAACTAAAAATTCTTCTTCTTTTTGATATAATTTACCAAGGCGTTAGATATTCTTGGTTTTCCATTAATTAAAGGATAATAATAAGGAAGTTCTATAGATTCTACTTTGTTTATTTTGATATTTAGTTTGTTTTGGAATTTTAATTTACTTAAAGGTGTTCCAGATATTATTCTTTCTAGCACATATACTGCATTATCAGTACTGAATTGTTGTTTTCCCATGTTTCTTGCAACACCTTTCATTTTACTTGTTAATTCTACCTTTGTTCTCTTTTTTGGAGGGTAATCCCCTAGAATTCCTCCGATTATGTAATATTTGAATTTCTTGGATTCTTTTGGAGTAAGAGTCTTTTTGGCATCTGGGTCAAGAATACATACATTGTCTAATTCCATATCTATTACAGATTTTTTGAAAACTTTTCCAAATCGGTTTATTTTGCTTGAACTGATGTTTGTGAACCATAGACTTGACTTTTTGAATATTTTTGATATGCTTTCATATTCTAGGATACACCAAGGCCATAATTTTGGCTCTAAATGTTCTATTATTACAATTGGTTTCATGAGGTAAGATTTATATAGAAAGTTCCTTTGGGTTAATAAAAGCATGGCTGAGAAAGATGTAATTGTAAAGGAGAAGTTGAAATACTCTGGTTATGGTAAGTTCAGTGATGCTTATTCTTACGCTCATGATTGGTGGAGAGGAGAGGGATATGGAGTTGTGGAGGAACAATATACTGAAAAGGTTAAGGGGAATTCTAAAGATTTAGAGGTTACTTGGAAGGCTAGCAAGCAGATTACGGATTATTTTAAGATTGAAGTGGATATTAAATGGAGAATTTTGGGTTTGGAAAGTGTAGAGGTTGAAATTGATGGAAAGAAGAAAAAAATGGATAAATTTGTTGAAGTAAGTATTGAAACTAAAGGCACTTTGGTAAAAGATTATAAAAATGAATGGAATAAGTCCGCTACCACTAAGTTTTTCAAGGAAGTTTATAACAAGTTTGTGATTCCTTCAAGAACTGAACAAATGAAAGATAAAGTTGAAAGTGATGTTCAGAATTTCAAGGAAGAAATGAAAGCTCTTTTTGAGTTAACTGGAAAGAAGTAGTTAATTTACAACAATCTTTAAATAGAAAAAACTATCCTCGAGATGATGAATTTCAAAGTGTTTGTGTTAATGTTTGTTCTACTTGCTTCATTTACAAGTGCTGCAGATTTAAGTGTTAGGGTTTTAGAAAAAGATGAAATAATAATTACCGAGCTTGATAAGTCAAATGCTACTTTCAAACTTGAGATTACAAATAATGGGGAAACAGATTATTTTCAGATTTACTCTCTTGTTAGTGTTTCAATGTATCCTAAGGAGAAGTTTAGGATTGCTTCTGGAGAAACAATAACTCTTGATGTTACTGCTGCACCATTCAAGGAGATTTTGAGAGATAAAAGAGGAATTTATGCCTTCGAATATCAGATAAAGGGAGACAAAACTGGATTTTTTAAAGAAGCATTAGCAGTAAGATTATTTGATGTTAAGGATGCAGTAGCAGTTTCTCTCGAAGATATCCCTCTCAATGCTACTAAATTGGAAATGATTGTTAAGAATAAGGAAGATGTTTTAATTCCTGGATTGAAAATAATTGCTAAGTCTAATTTCTTTGAATTTTCTGAAACTTTTGATTTAGATAGAAAAGAAAGTAAGGTATTTTCAGTTCCTATAATTCTAGAAGATAAGATATCTGCTGGTGATTACGAAGTAGAGATAGCTTATGAATTGAATGACATAAAATCTTCAATTACTTTGCCTATAAAATACCTTGAAGCTTCAGGGATATCTTTTTATGAGTCTACAAGCGGTTTTATTATAAAGAAGACAAATATTACTAAAACTAACGAAGGAAATGTTCCTGCTGTTGCTTTCATAGAAGTAAGGAAAAACATATTCACAAGATTATTCACTGTATATTCCGATAGACCTACTACTTCAACTCGTAGTGGGATATTTGTCGATTATTCCTGGGAAGAAGAGATAGGGGTTGGTGAGTCTTATACAGTCAATGTTACGACTAATTACACCTTCCCCTTCATAATCATTTTATTGATTGTAATCGTTGGTTTCTTTGCTAAATTTTTAGTTACTAAAAAATTATCGGTGTATAAGGGTGTTGCTCTTGTAAGAACTAAAGGTGGAGAACTTGCATTGAAAGTTAATTTGAGAGTTAAGGCTCGCTCTACTGTAAAGAATGTGGTAATATCTGATAGAATACCTGGTCATGCTAAATTGTTCAATAAATTTGGAATACCACCTCATAGAATTGATGAAGTCCATAGAAAGATTGAATGGGAAATATCTCATATGAATGCAGGAGAGGAAAGGGTATTTTCATATGTAATCTACTCCAAGATAAATATTGTTGGAAGCTTTGATTTAGGTTCAGCTACCGCCTCTTTCGAACATGAAGGTAAACGAGAACATGTTTTATCTAACAGTACAAGATTTGCTGCTGAAACTACTGAGAACTAATTATTAGCTATTGTGAATCGAACAATTCTCTTAATGGACCCATCGAGAATCGAACTCGAGTCTCACCCATGCCATGGGCGTATAATGCCACTATAATATGGGCCCTATGTAGGAAGGGATTTATTTGGTTTAAAAATTATTCTTTACTCTTCTGCTGGAAGATCGCAGTTTGTAAATGTTCCAAGTTGTTCTAGAGATAGAACTCCTCCTATTTGTTTGCCGTCCCCAAATATCCAAGTAGGATATGATTTTATTCCTGCAGCATTGCAGGCAGATGTTTGTTGGTTGCTTCCAGGTGTCGCACACTCGACATATGCTACATTGTCCCAACTAGATCCAAATAGTTTCTTTTGTTCTTGGCAATGAGGGCACCAATATGCTCCGTACATTTTTGTTCCTGAATCTGCAATGCATTGTGCAAATCCATCATATTTACTTGAACCTGAAGATGATAAAACTATTACTAAGCTAACAATTAAGGCTATTGTCCCTATGCCCCACCAAAATGCTTTTTTCATATATTTATTTTAAGAATTTATATATTTAAATTAATCTGCCCTGAACTGTTAAAGGTGGTAAATCTATTCCTGACTCTGATTCAGTCAGTTCTTGATAAGATAATCTTCTCCAAATATTATAAGCTCTTTTTTCAATTGCTTTCATTTTAGCTAAAATTTCTCTTGAACCTTGATATCCTTTAATCGAAGGGTCCGTTGTTAGTTCATTCATTGCCATTCTAGCACCTACATAAACTTCGTAAGCTACGTGGCAATTATTTGAGAGTTTACCTACTAATCTATCTAAATTATCTTGGTGTCTTAGTATAGGTGTAATTGAATCAAAATCACTCATTTCTTAGGTCTTTGATAATTTCCTCTTGAACTTATAGGCCCTTTTTCAGATTCGGCAGAAAGATAATCTAATACAATTCTTTCAGTGTAACCTTCTCTTGCCAAAAAATTAGGTATATAAACAGGTGCATCTGCGCTTCTGAATTGTATAAGTATTCTTAGGCATTCAGGGAATGGTAGTTCACTAGGCAATGATCTTCTTTGAGGCATGTATTTTATAAAAAATATAGCTTTAAATGTCTTTTGATTATAGGTTGTATTTCCTTTTTGTTGCTAATCTTTCTAAGGTATACTCTAAATCGACCAATTCTCCTTCAGATTCATCACATGAGGTTTGAATTGCTAAGCTCCAAACTCTCCTTATTTCTTTGTTGATTTCTCTTGCTTCTTTCACTTCTTCCTCTGAGGGAACTAATGAACGAGAGGTTGCGTATCTGAGTAAGAAATCGTCATGCATTTCTCTTAATCTTCTTAATTCGTTTGTGTAATCAACCATGGGGTTGATGTCTAATGTTGAGGGTTTTTAAAGATTGGCTAAAAAATATTTATTAAGAGAACTTATTGTTCTGGAGAGTACAATTTTTGTTCTGCTAATTTTTCTAATAATTCTACTTGTTGTTCAACCATGCCTGTAAATTCTCGGTGACCTTTAAGTCTTGTATCTGAAGATAAAAGATTTGTGACATCTCCACATATATCAAGAGCTCTTTGAGGATTTCTGGTAACTAGATCTCCGCATAAACGCAATTTTGTAGCATAATCTCTTGTAGCATAAACAAAATCTTGATTGTGAGTCATAATAGGTCTTAGATTTTAGTATTTTTAAACTTTGTTTCACTATCGACTATATAGTAAATAACATACATTTTGTCAAATTAGTAGTGTTTCTTTATTGATATCTAGATATAAAATCTAAGTTTTCAATGTCTTTGACTATAATAATCTTTAAAATCTAATGTTGAACAGATGTTTTATGGCAGATAAGCAACCAGTATACATATTACCGGAAAATGTTTCTCGCACTCTTGGAAAAGATGCACAGCGTAATAATATACTAGCGGCTAAGATTATTGGAGATATTGTTAAAACTACTTTAGGTCCTAAGGGAATGGATAAAATGTTAGTTGATTCTGCTGGAAATATTATAGTTACAAATGATGGAGTTACAATACTTGAGGAAATTCAGTTAGATCATCCTGCTGCAAAAATGATTGCTGAAATTGCAAAAACTCAGGAAAACGAAGTTGGAGATGGTACAACTACTGTCGTGATGTTAGCTGGAAAATTACTTGAAAATGCTGAGAAATTACTTGATAAGAAAATACATCCTACGGTTATAATTAAAGGTTATAGGTTAGCTGCTGAAAAAGCTAAGGGGATATTACAGGAAATATCTATTCCTGCAGATAGTAGACAGGTTTTGAAACAAATTGCTATGACTGCTATGACTGGAAAGGGTGCTGAAAGCAATAGAGATCATTTAGCAGATATAATTGTCTCAGCTGTTGAGCAGATTGGAGAAGGAAAGAAAGTTGATATGGATGCTATAAAGATAGTTAAGCAAAAGGGAAATTCTATTGAAGATAGCGAATTGGTTCATGGAATTGCTCTTGATAAGGAAGCTGCTAATGAGTTCATGCCTAAAAAAATCGAGAATGCTTCAATATTAGTTGTTGACTTTCCATTAGAACTTAGAAGTCCTGAAACCGAAACTAAAATATCTGTTTCTACACCTGAACAACTTCAGAACTTTATCCAGTCTGAAGAACTTGCAGTTAGAGAAATGACTAATAAAATAATTAATTCAGGAGCTAAAGTTGTATTTTGTCAGAAGGGAATAGATGATGTTGCTCAATATTTCTTATCTAAAGCAGGAATAATGGCTTATAGAAGAGTTGCTAAGTCTGATATGGAAAAGATTTCTCGTGCAACAAGTGCTAGGATAATTTCAAGTATACATGAAATTCGTAAAGAGGACTTAGGGTTTGCTTCTGTTGTTGAACAAATTAAGAAAGGAGATGATGTAATGACTTACGTAAGAGGTTGTAAGAATCCTAAGGCAGTTACAATATTACTACAAGGAAGCACAGATCATGTTTTAGACGAAGTTGAAAGAGCTGTAAAGGATGGATTAGGAGATGTTATGGCTGCAGTTAAAGATGGACGTATTGTTTCTGGTGGTGGTGCTGTCGAGATGGAATTAGCCAAGAGATTAAGGCAATATGCAAAGACTCTTGGAGGACGTGAACAATTAGCTGTTGAAGAGTTTGCTTCTGCTTTAGAATATGTTCCTGAAACTCTGGCAGAAAATGCTGGTCTTGATCCTGTTAATATAATGACTGAATTAAAACAGAAACATGAATCTGGCCATGCTAGAGATGGAATTAACTTATTTGTGAATAGAGTTGAGGATTGTCTTGCTGCAGGCATTGTTGAGCCTATAAGGGTCAAATTACAAGCGGTTGCTTCGTCATCTGAAGTTGCTACGATGATATTAAGAATAGATGATGTTTTGGCTGCTTCGGGATCTAGAACTCCGGAAGTTAGGTCTAATCCTTATGATGGGCTAGATTGATTTAGCTTAATAATTATCTTTTAGACTTTGAAGTGTTTTTTTATGGCTTTTTTATTTATCCACCAAAGAAATACTGCAACTAGAATAAACCAAGGCCATAAGAAAGAAAGTCCTACAAATATTAATGCAGCTATAGCAGTTATAACAATCTTAGGATGTGTTTTTTTCAATTTTACTGGCTCTTTTTTGATGGCTTTCTTTGTCATCCTCTTCATACCTTTCTTAAGAAAATTGTATATATAAATACGATGTTTGGAAAGGTTTAAGAGATAACAAACTTGCCTTTTTTTGTGAAGACTAGGGAAATTTTATTAGGAGGATTAACTATTTTAGCTGGTGCTGGAGTTGTTAGGGATTATATTGCCAAGAGAGAAATAGTAAGCAGACCTGTTGTAAGAGCTTATACAGGATTACAAGACCAGATAGATTATTTGGATAGAAGGATTAAAATCGAAAAACTTGATGATTATTTTGTGAAAACACTTGAAAACACTAGAAATTCTATATCTGAGAATAAAATTGAATTTTATGCTGAAAACAATAATGAGCTTATATCTGCCGAAAGAGAAATCGGTGAATTAGATAAGAAACAATGGCTTTTATTAGGGCTTGCAAGTGTGGGAATTATTGGTTTTATCTTGAGCCGAAGACTGTCTAAATAGTTATAAAACTTCTATTCTATTTTTTCCTTTCTTTTTTGCAATATAAACTGCCTTATCTGCTCTTAATTGCATTTTTTTAACACTGTCGCCTTTTTTATATTCAGTTAGGCCTCCAGAGAAGGTTACTGAATATTTACCCATTTCATTATCTGCTTGAACTTTCTTTCTTAGTCTTTCGCAAATTATTCTTGCTCTTTTTATGTTTGTATTGGGTAAGAGAATAACAAACTCTTCACCTCCAAATCTAGAAACAATATCATATTTTCGAGTATTTTCTTTCAATACAAAACCTAGTCTTTTGAGCATTTTATCTCCCACTAGGTGTCCGTAAGTATCATTTAACTTTTTGAAATTATCTAAATCTATTATCATTAGACTCAATGGCTCAATTCCTCTTTTTGCTTTATCTAGCTCCATTTCAGAAATTGTTCTGAAGAATTTATTGTTGTAAACCTCAGTTTTTTCATCTATTGTTGCTAAGTCGTAAAGATAATCTATGTTTTTTTCTATTTCTTTTATTAACTTTGAGATATTTTTCTTAACTTCAGGGTTTAGAATCTTTAATTTCTTTTCAAAGTCCATGTTTTATCTAGATGTTTTTGTTATTTAAGCCTTGAGAATTAGTATATTATTGCAATAGTTTTTGACTTTATGTCTTTGAATCTTATTTTCTCATCTTGATATTGGTTATTGTCTCCTTTAGTGATGAAGTAAGTTCCATCACTATCTTCCCCAATACTTACTACTCTATGAACTACCATTTTATCTTCAAATTCAAATGATACTATGTCTCCTATTCTGATATCTTTCTCATTTTTTGGTATTACTTTTATCCCATTGGCTCCAGCATCTAAAACTGGCAACATGCTATTTGTATCAGCATATTTACTTAATGAAGGATTATCCAAAAGTATTACTACTCTGTCTTTGTATACTAGGATGCTTTTTTCATCAACATAATTAGAAGGTGAGGCCTCCTCATGACTGTTTATAGAAAGGGGAAATTCTGCTAGGCTATTTTGATAGATCACTATTGAAGATATAAAGCCCAAGCTAAATATTAGTATTAATTCCAGTACCATCAATATTGCAAACAATGTTTTTCTCATAAAATTATGATTTTTTATCCATATATAAATCTTCCTAATTGTAACTATTATCAAGGGGTTATTTACTCATAAGAGTGAATTAAAAAAGCCTTAAATAGTGTTACTTTACAGTTATCCCATGTACGACCCAATGGAAATTCAGAGAGAAACAATAGGAAAATGCTTTAGTTCGAATGGAGATAGGCTTGTTTTGTTTAGCCCTACTTATGGGCTTAGAAGATCGTCTATTTCTTTCAGTTTATATGAACAAACAGATGGAAAAATAAGACACGGATATAAGTTAATGATTACAGATGATAAAGGAACAAGAATTATTTTTGACTCAGGTCCTAGATTCTATACAAGAAGAGAATCATTTGAAAATGGAGATGAGAAGGCTAGGCTAAAAAAGAAAATATCAGATTTAAGGCTAAAAGTAGCCTAATCTCCCCAAGACCATTTTGGTTTTTCGCCTTTTTTGTAACAAATATAGATTAAAATTATTACGCCTATAATTACTGTAAGGATATATTGCCATATTTGATTTTTTGGAATGAAATAACTAATTGCTAATAATAAGTATATTAGGAATCCTAGAATAACCATCCAACCTTGCCATGTTGACGGATACCATCCCCAACCATATCTTTTTCTTTTAAACCAGATTTCTTTTTTCATAATATTAATTTCAACCTCTCTTGCTCGCTCTCCTCAACATGCTCGGAAGCTCGCTACGGAGTTTGAAATGGCCCACGGAGGAATCGAACCTCCGCCTCCTCGGGTTTTAGGGTTTTGTATTAACAAAAGTCCATGTAAACGAGATGTTCTACCATTAGACTAGTGGGCCGTATCTCATAATTGAAATCAAAATAAAGCTTTATAAAACCTTTCAGTCCAGTATCTTTTAAGCGCGGGTAGTATAGTGGTTAGTATACGACATTGCCAATCTGGAAATTGAAGAATTTCCAACTCTTCGCTTTACAGAAGAGAGAAAAGCAAAGATGTTGTGGCCCGGGTTCAATTCCCGGCCCGCGCATATTGTTGTATGATCCAAATCATGTGAAGTAGGCTAATAAAGCGAACTGATGCTTGTCAATACATCCAATCATTCTCGACAATACTTAAAAATAAATTAGATCAAACATTCTGTCGATGGTTAAGATCGATCCTTACAAAACTAAAGAGAAATATCTAAAGTGGAAAGACAAAGCCTTAGAAAACGGCATTTCAGGCTTGACACGCGCCAATTCTCAAATTATTATGCAATACCTTCAAGATATGGAACAAGGGCTTAATGTAGCTTCAACTAATAAAAAAGGCGGAAGAAGTCCTATGCGTTTAAGCACATTAAGTATACGTTTAGTAGGTCTTGTTAGAGGATTACAGGAAAGATTTCATCTTAATATTACTGAATTGGAAGAGCAACATTTATTTGCTTTACTTTCAGATATTCGTAATGGGGTTGTAAAAAGAAAAAACGGTAAAACTTACAAAACCGCAGGAGATTATGTAAAAGATTTCAAAGCTTTTTGGCATTGGTACATGAAAGTTAATCGTAAAAAGGGTGTTGATATAAGGGATATTACTGTTGATCTAGATACGAGTAAGGAAAAGCCTGACTGGGTATATTTAACAGAAGACCAAATAAAGCAACTTTGTGTTAATGCGGAGTATAAGTATGAAGTTTTAATTTGGTTTTTGTTTGATACGGGAGTAAGAGCTCCAACTGAATTGATAAACTTAAAAGTATCTGATTTTTATAATGATTTTAAAGAACTTAATATCAGGGAGGAAATAAGTAAAACATTTGGCAGAAGAATTAAGCTTATGCTTTCTTCTAATTTAATTAAAATCTATGTGAAACAAATGAATTTACAGGCCGAAGATTACATTTTTCCTATTAATTATGATAGTGTTAATAAAACATTAAAGAGGCTTGCTAAAAAGCTTTTTGGAGATAAAATTAGTCCAGCTGGTCAGAGATACTCTGAATTAACTATGTATGATTTTAGGCATAATTCCTGCTGTTATTGGTTACCTAGATATAAGTCAGAATCTGCATTAAAATATAGGTTTGGATGGAAAAAGTCTGAGAAAATCCATTATTACTCTGAACTTCTAGGCATGCGAGACACAATTTCACAAGAGGATATGTTAATGGATATCACTAAGACGGAAATAGAACAAAGACTTACAAAATCAGAGAATGAAAAGTTAATAATGCAAGATGAAATTAAAGATTTAAACAATAAAATAAGAATAGTAGAAAAAATGATCGATAAATTATTTTCCATAGTTCCTTATGAAAAAAGAGTTGAGATAGCCATGCAATTAAAAACTATTTCTCAAAATTGATTTAACAATTCTTTTGAAATGTCTAATCTTTTCCCATTTTACTCTTTAAGAGAGATAAATCTTTAGGAACAAAGTTTAAATACTAATATGTTGAATATATTGCTATATGTTTAACATATAACTCAAAATACTTAACCTATGGCATTATTTTCTAAAGAAAACAGAGTGAAATGTGGTCGCTGTAATACAGAGTTTGATTTTCAAAAAAATTCTGAAAGATGCCCTTTGTGCGGTTTTGGGAAGCATATGTTTACAAATGATTCTCTTCCTAAAATTGATAATGTAGGTTCAAAAGAATTATCTAAGAATGATTATTTAATAATTCCTTCATATCTTAAGTTATCAAAGGGAAAGGTGATCTCTGATCATGAAACTAGCATAGTTGGTTTATGGGGAATGGTCAATGACTTTTTTTCTGGAAAAGCTTTGCTTAGAATAAATGCTAATCTACTAAATGAAACTAAGAAAGATTATATTTCCTTATTCGACCTCATAGAATGCGCTAAAAATACGATTCTTTACAATAAACTCACCAAACTTAAGGGTTTTCCAAATGATGTAACTGCTGACTCATCTGTTGGTAGACTCGTCTATCATTTTATAGATGGATTTCATAAAATGGGATTATTTGAGATAAAGCCTCTAAAGAAAATGGAAGGAGAAAAAATTTGGAGTGAAGATTGGAAGAATATTCTTATACGCCCTACTGAAGAAGGATTAGCCTTTTCTAGATTGTCTAACAAAGTTTTTGATGAAAAGAATTATGAAGATCAGACTTTAACAGTTGTTGAAAGTGAATGGTTACTTCAATATTTAAGAGAAATAGACAAAAAAGGTTTTAAAGAATATACTTTATTAAAGGAAATATTCTTTTTCATTAAAAATGGAAATAATGGCAACAAAGATTTATGGGCTTGGTTCAAAAAGAATCCTTCTTTTATCAAGTATATTGAAGCATGGAGTGGTAAAAAAGATAATCCTAAAGCTTTTGAAAAACAGATAAACAATTTAGCACAAACATTTAGTTCTGGAAAAATCTCTTTACTTCGTGAAATTGGGATTATAAAAAATAAACGCAATGATTATACGATTATAGGAGATATAGAATGACTGCTAAGGAAATTGATTTTAAGGCTTCTGAAACAATAAAAATGAATATGATTCATGGTTTAGATCAATTATCTTCCAGATATCAATCTATAAAAGATGGTTTACCAGAATTAATAAAAAACAGTAAGGATCACTATTTTAGACTTAACGTAAAAGATAAGAATGAAAGGCAAATTGTAGTTATTATTTCTGAAGATAAAACTCAATTAGGAGTTCTTGATTTTGCTGGTGCTCAGCTTTCTGACTTTGATGGATGGGAAGAATGGAATAGTCAAACTGCAAATAGAAAGGAAATGTCTGAAAATATTGAAGCTGGTTTTGGAAACGGAGGTAAATCTTTTATGGTAAGGGGCTGTTTAAAGAAATCTAGTCTATGCGGTTATATTAATGGAAAGATAAACAAAAAAGGTTTTATTAACGATCTTAAAGATCTTAAATATAAAACAGTAACTTTTAAAACAAAAGATAAAGATTTAATAAGTGATCTAAAGGATGAAGATTTCAAAAAAGTTTTGAATAAAGAGATAGAACCATTTGGCATAAGTTTTGATCAACTTCCATTAGATGCTAAAAATTCTTTTCTAAAAAGAAAGTCATTTACATTAGTTCATTTGTATGACTTAAAGGACTGGAAGAAAGTAGATGAGTTTACTAGAGACAGGAAAATAAGAATGGTTCCTGCAGATTTAATGTCTCATGCACAAGCTTCTCTCACTATTGAAACCTGCTTTGTTTGGGTTCAAAAAGGGAGCAAACTTGTTTATCCCAAACCTTTAGAAGTTACCGAATTAGAACCTATGTCTGAATTAAAAGAGATCAAGTTTTTGCAACTACCAAATGAGTTGGAGGATCCTACAACTGGAGAGATTATCAAGCTGAATGTAACTGACAAAGATGGATTACAGATTTTTCCTTGCAATCAAAATTTACGAAACACAGATACATTAAAGGCTAGAAATGTGGTCCGAATATGGAATAATCGAAATATTGTGGCCAATTGGAGTATTGCTGACCTGGCTCCTACTACTATGTCTGGTTTTATACATGCCAAACTTGTTTGTGCAGCATTAACCGAGGAATATCAGGATGGCTCTACTAGAATGACATTAGTAGATTCAGCTTTAACTAGGGCTCTTCGTCACTGGACTATTAAAATGTTAAACGAGGTAATCTCCAATATTCAGGAACTACAATCAGAGAAGGAGTCTAGTGAAGATAAATTAAAAGCTTCAAAGGCACTTGACAAAATTAGGGAATTAATGTCTAAATTTTTAGAACAAAATAACGAAAACAATCTAAATGATGGAGAAAATAATTCTCAAAGAAAAAGAGAAATAAATATTAAATGGGGTCAAAGATTGGATGAAATAATCTTAGAATCTAAAGAAACTCAGGTATTAAAAATAGCTCATGGTGTAAATGTTCCAATTATTATTAAGGGATATGAATTAGATAAAGAAAAGAGACTTCCCTTGAAATCCCTGCCACCATTTTTTATTAACTCTGAAAGAGACATTGTTGATTTGATAACTAGAAATTCAATTAAGGGTGAGCAAGATGGTATAACAAAAGCCCACCTAGAAACCAGAGATGCTAAGATAAAATCTAATAAGGTGGAGGTGCATATTGTTAAACTGAAGGATATTCAAGTTAATTACGAAAATAGGTTAATTAAACAAGGAGAGAGATTTGATATAAATATCATAGGAATTACTGAAGATGGTCAAATGAAAGAAAATGTTTTTTTTGAGACTTCTATTGATGAGGAAGGGATGGGTAAAATAAATCGATCTGGTACGTTTATTGCTGGAACTCAGGAAGGTATTGCAACTATAAGAATAAGATATGGCGAAGGAGAAGAAGATTTTAAAAAAATACTATTAAAAGTTGGAAAAGAAAAAACAGAAGATAAAAATAGTTCTGATATTCCTTTGATAATGTTTTGTGGAGATATAGCCCCTGGAAGAGAAAACTGGCCTGAAAATCAAAGAACTATTCCTGCAGGTGAATCTTATCCTACAATCATTGATTCAGAACCATTTTGGCTTAATATTCCTCCAGCAATAATTTGGATTAATGCGCGTAGTAAGGAAGCTAAAAAAATTAGGGAAATGGGTACAGAAAAAAGATTAGTTGGAATGAAATCAAAGACTTTTCAAGACTTTCTTTTAGTAAAGTGTTTTGAAATACTAAAAAGACTTAAGCTGAAACAAAAAATTTCAGATTCTTCCATCACTTTTATAGAGACATTGCAAAGATTATCTCAATCTGAAACTGAATCATCTGAATTTTTAGATTTGGCACAACAAATAATAAATAGCTTAATGCAGTCTCATAAAGAAGATGAATATTAAAACAAGTCTAAGCTCTACTGAAGAGGTCTTGTTAGCAGCTTTCAGATTATCTACTGATTCTCTTAAAGAATTCACTGAATGGGATTTAACAGTTGAAGCTTGGAAATTAAATAAAAATAGATGGGGTCTCCAAGGCCATGAAGAATATCCAGATCATAAAAGAGTCATGAATGAAGTTATGGCTAGGGGGACACAAAAGATAGTAAGTAAGGGTTGGATCGAAAGGACTAGACCAAATCATTATAAAATAACTCAATTAGGACTTGTTAAGGCAAAGTCTCTCTTAGATATAAGCCAATCAGAAAAGAGAAATGTTAATTTATATGAGGCGATCTCAGTCTATGTTAAAAATCCTATTTTTGAAACTTATTTTTTAAATAAGTCATTACCTGATAACTGGTTAGATGTAGCATCTTTTCTAAAATTAAACAAATATGATTTTGGAACCCTTAATAAGATATTAAATTACATAAATAATATAGTAGAAGAATCTTTAAATTATTTAAAAGAAAACAATGCAGAATCCCTAATAAGGGGAAAGTCTTCTCAAAATAAACCAATTACAAAGGAGAGAATAATTGAGTTAAGAACTTTTATTAAAATTCTAGAAGAAAAGTTTAAGTCTCAATTTGATGCAATAAGACATAATAAAAGATAGATTTACTTTTCAATTATTAAGACTCTATCTATTTTTGTTGCATTTCCACGTTTTTTGCCCCATATTTTAGATACTTTTTCGTTATCACTTATAATATCCTCAATAATTGGTTCTACTAAATTAAATCCAAGAGGTTTAGCGCATCTTTCCCATACTTGTTCGGCCAAATTTTCTATATGATCTCCAAATTTATTTCTTACATCCCCTATAACTAAGACAGCTTTACTATTAGGTTTCAGGACTCTTTGCATTTCTTTTAAAACTTCTTTCATAAAATTACAGTATTTATCTAAAGATTGGGAGAAAAACAAGCTTTGGTCTACCTTTTTACAATTCTCTCCTAAAAACCAGACTCTTATCCAATTATATTGCCCATATTTTATAACTCTAAGATAAGGCGGAGAAGTAATTATAAGGTCTATACAGGAATCTTCAATTTTTGTGATTTTTCTTGCATCACTTCTATAAGATATTCCTTTTTGCCAAGGCCTTTGGTAACACCTTTCAAGTTTTCTTAAGAGCAAATCAAAAGTTTCTCTTTTAGGTTTTATTAATTTTTTATCTGAGATATAATTTTTTACATAATTGGGGGACATGGAGAAAGTATTAGGCATACTTAAAGATAGATAACCTTCAGAACCTCCATGAATTATCCCTTCCACTAAAGCCGTTATAAATGCATCAACGCTATTTTTCTTCCAGTCTAATTCTTTCTTCAAAAAAACTAATTGTTTTAAAGTATAATCATGGAAGATCATTTTTATATTTTCTTCTTCATTAGCTATATCGATTTGTTCTGATACTTTCATAAAATTTCT
This sequence comes from Candidatus Woesearchaeota archaeon, assembly GCA_964391445.1. Lineage (GTDB taxonomy): Archaea > Nanobdellota > Nanobdellia > Pacearchaeales > GW2011-AR1 > SICU01. Next base: position 6,964 of record CAYMJZ010000001.1, on the reverse strand, counting down.
TTGAAGTTCATTAATTCTACGAATTATAGTAGATTTTAACGGAACATTTACTTTAGCCTTTGTTAAAAGAAATGCTAATGGGCTTTTATCATTGCCTATTCCTATTCTTCCTTCTACACAAGCTTCTAAAACAGTAGTGCCTCTACCAGAAAATACATCTAAAACAAAATCCCCTGGTTTTGAATATTTTCTAATAAAATGATTTGGTACTGAAGGGGGAAACATAGCCATATAACTACAAATAGTATGGAGTTTGTTGGCATTTTTAGGCAATTCTTTCCAAGCTAGACTTTTTTCTTCTTTAAACTGAGAATGAGCTAACTGAGTGTTTTCCAATATATTAATTGAAACAGATTCCATCATTCACCTCTAAGACAATGTATGTCCCTAAACTTATATATCTATAGGTTTCTTTATTATTTACCACCTAAGTCTCCAACAGTCATTTCTCCGGCTCTATCCGAAGCCCTACAGTCATTACATTCACCATAGCGATCAATTTTATCTTCAGAAACTAATTTTCCGCATCCTTCACATTTAGCTAACCCTTCCATATAATTAGTGGTTTTAACTTATTTATAAATCATGTCTTAATTTTCTTTAACTCTGCCCAATAAAAGAATAATAGGTACTACTCCTTGTTTTTCTAACTGCTCCAACATTTTCTTTGTTTCTTTAGAATCTCTTGAGTAATACATCGCGTATCCAAAGTTTTGACGTTTTTGTCTTAATTCTGGAAATAATGTAAGTATCTCCTTTCTTAAATGAAGTATATTCCAAGCCCCCACCCTTTCTTTATAACACAACCTTCCTTTTATTTGAAGAGTGTTTTTTGGTTGAAGATAAGAGAGCACATCTTCACGGATTTGTTTTTCTGTGCTTTTCATATAAGATTAAGATATTTATTTTATATTAATGCTGGCTTCACGAATTCATCAAAACTAATTCTTTAGTATTTTTGCCAATTTTTTCTTAAATTCATCAATCTCTTTGAAGTCAAAAGACTCATCGGCCATACCTTTAAGCATAAATCCTCTTCCCTCAGGACCTGATGCTACAATAACTTTCTTGCCCAATCCTTTCATCATTCCGCTTTCTATTAATAGACCCTCTCCTTTTTCTTGAGTCTCTATTATTGAGATAATTGCATCACACTTCTTCATTTGATCAAATGCTTTTTTCATTATTTCTTTAGGTTCCATTCCTCCTGGTTTCCATTGTTGTATATCTCTTACAAAAATGAAGCTTTTATGCCCAAGTTCTTCTATGATCTTAGAAACTTCTTCTAGACGTTTCTTTAAAATTGTGAAATCTACTCCGCTCAACTTATAGGCCACATATATTTTCATTTTGCAACTCCTTTTTGTTGAAGATTGAACCGTTCATATGCTTTTCGGACATACTCATCTAGCTCTTCCATAGGCATTCCATTTAATGAATGTATATTCATAACATGGTATTTAACATGTTCTCCACCTGTTTCAAACTGATGGTATGTGTCTAATTGTTCATGGGTAAATCCTTTTGCCAACATATCTGCATATAATCTAGTCTCTGGAAATGCTCTAACCACCATAAATCTTGCATCAGAAGCTTCAAGATCCAAAGCAAACCTTATAGTTTCCTCAATTTCATCTTTTGTTTCAGTAGGATATCCAATTGTAAAGAAACCTTTGCTTTCAATTCCTAATTCCTTACACTTTCTGAAAACTGCTTTAGTATGATCTGTATCTTGACTTTTTCCAATATACTTCAATATCCTAGATGTTGCTGACTCTACTCCAAATGCAAGTTTGTAACAACCTGCTGCTTTCATTTCTTCAAGTAATTTTTCATCAAGATTATCTGTTCTGCATAAAGCTCGCCAACCTACCCTAACTTCCCTTCTTTGAAGACCTTCTGCGAATTCTCTGACCCTATCTTTGGAATAATTGAATAAGTCATCAATAAAATGTATTCTTCTTACTCCACCTTGCTGTAAAACTTCTATTTCATCAAGAACATTATCTACAGATCTTGCCCTCATCTTTCTTCCATTAATTGTAGGGACAGAGCAATAAGCACAACTAAATCTACATCCTCTTGCAGTACTCATGGAAGCTTCTTTGCCTCCTTTTGTACTGTAAGGATCGTTTGAGAACAAACCTCTATCTACAAAAGGTAATCTATCAAGATCGTGAACTATTCCTCCATGAACTATCCCTTTCGGATTGTCTCTTAAGAGGTTTGGTAAAGCTTCTTCTGCTTCTCCTGTAACAACAGTATAATCTCCCTTGACTCTTTCTGGTTGTAAAGTAGCTTGTGGTCCTCCGACTAACTTAACAGGAGCTTCAATTTGATCTAATATTCCTAAAGATAATTGATGATTAGTTGAAAATATGTTAATTCCTACTCTCTTTGGGTTTGTTGCAGATACTCTTTCTACTATCTCATCTGGGCTCAGTTTTTCTGCTTCCGCATCTACTATTTCTGCTTGATAACCAAGTTTTCTGGCTACGGTAGCTAAATATCCTAAACCTATTGGAGCAGTTGTAAAATAATAAGGCTTATTCGCTCTTTCATATCTTTGTAATGGACTGTTAATTAATACTAGATCTGTCATTTTAATCTCCCATCAACTCCAAATTTATTACGATGCTATCTACCGATCTCTTAGGTTTCTTGCCTTCATCAAGTAACCCTTTATTCTTTAGATGAGTTAGATAAGTTGAGACAGTGCTTAATTTTATCCCACTCTTCTTAGAAATATCCAGGCTGGTATTTTCCCCATCACATAATTTTAGTATCTCAAGTTTTATTTTGTTCAGAGGTTTAATTTGTTTGTTAAATTCTTCATGTTTTGAAACAAACATGCTCTTTTTCTGATTCTTTATCTCGACTTTTGCTGCTATATCATTAATCTTTTCGAAATAAGTGTAAAACTCATTAGCTAAGGCTTCTATAAATTGGTTATATCTTAACTTTTCACTTAATTCTACTTTACTATTTACTTCTGATAAGACTTCCAGCAAATCTTCAATTTCTTTTCTTTCTGGCAGTTTGCCTGCATAATTTGAATCTATTATCTGCTTAATTGTTTCAACTGACATTCCCATAGAAGGGATAATCTTTTGTTTTTGATGCATTATTACTGGTACCTTTGTAATAAAAAGCGGAAGTGGTGGAGAATAGATTGAATTTAGTTTAAGGACATGGTCTATATCTCTTTTGAAAACCTTGAACCTTTCAGAGGTTAAGTAATGGGTTGGCTGACTATTGCATAGTTCAGGTGCTATTTCTTGCAAATAAATTGATACAAGGTAATCTACGATTATGTAATTTATTTTTGATAGACTTATTTCTCCAAATGGAGTGTAATTCATTAGAAAACCTTTGCTTAATTGTTCCAAATTGATTAAAGATAAGATTTTTTGGTAAATTTTGGCAGTTTTAGGGTTTTTGAAAAGTCTATGCCACATATCTGACAAGTAAATGATTCTATAATTGATACTTAAGTGATCCATCACTTTTTGCAGCAGTTTTACATTATTTTCTAGAGTTTCTTTCTTAGAATTTTCATCATGTTGATCTAATATAGTGTTTTCAAAGAAATAATTGTCCCAGATGCACAAGTAAACTTTCTGAGGCTTTTGGTTTTTTAGATAGAATAGATGATTAATATTTGTATAAGCATTAGTAATTGGGCTGATATTAGTGTACAGGATTTTCATGGAGAACTCCTCGGATTTCATCCGCGTTAGTTGCAAGATAAGCTTGCATACCAACTCTTTTGGCTCCATCTACCTCTTCTTGATCATGAGAAATGAATATTCCACTTTCAGGTCTGCACCCTGCTCTTTGTAATGCTAACTGGTATATCTCAGGTCTTGGTTTTCTAAATCCTGCTTCATAGGAAAATGTAGTGGTTGCGAAATGTCCTGATAAACCATATTTGGTCAATGTATTCAAAGGCGAATTATGTGGAAGATTGGAAACTATATGTAATGAAAAGTCTCTTGTTAGTTCAGGAACTAATTGAGGTATTCCTGGTAATGGAAATTCATCATGGTCATGTAGTTTGTAATTATTTACTGCTTTTTCAACAAGAGATTCATCCCTAACTCCTAAATTAACTAAGAATAGCCTCATAATTCTTTCCATTGTCCATTCTTGGCCTGATTTCCTAGCTCTTAGATAAGTTTGGATGGCTTGGTTATGTGCAGTGGATAAATCTTCTAATCTAAAATCTCTTCCTAATTGAGGCAACATTAGTTGATGAGCCCTACTAAGAGTAGCTGGGTTGAAACGATAAGCGAAAAGAAGTTCGCCATAATCTAAGAACAAATTTCTGTTCATGAAAATTCTGACAAATAAGCCTTTTTAATTGTTTTTATTATTTTATCAATAATATTTTGATGGATTTATCAAAGAATAGGTTATCCAGAAAATCTGTTGTTGGATAAACACAACCCTTATATAGAAGAAATTCATCTATTGCTATGCTCAAGAAGGTGATTCTCGGTTTAGTATCTCTTCTCTTTCTATCTGTTTTCATCTTTTTTACAACTGCTCAAATATCAAATCCGGGAACTAATTCTACAATTCCAGGTGAAAACCAGCTAGTTAACAAAGGAAGTAATTTTGAGACTTATTGTACTGGTGCAAACTGCATCACTACTTTTTTCTCCTATGACAGATACTTCAACAGAGATGGTGAATGGGAAGAAATAGACGAGAATTGGCACACTTGCGGAAATGATTTTTGTACAAATGACTATTACTACAACGCTGTTGCTGGTTCCAATGGACGCTTAGAGGTTTCTTCACATCAGGGACAATTCACTCAGCAAATGTCAAGTTTTGCAAACACTTCGGTAACTTCTTTATCTCTCCCTATAATTGACGGAAGCATCATTACTTATCCAAATGTAATCTCAAACGTTGACTTGCGATATCAGTATCTTCCTCACAGACTTAAAGGGGAAATAATAATTAAACAAAATATTTCTCAACATAGTTTAGATGCCATCTTTGATCTGACAGGTAACTCAGTTAGTTTAGATGACCCCTTTATCTGTGATAATAGTGGTATTTGTAAGAACCTAGAATATACGTTCTCTGGTAATCAAGTTTCTTTAACTATCCCCCAGTCTTTCTTGAATCGATCTGGGCTTGTTTATCCTTTAGTTATAGATCCGAGTTTTGTACTAGGAAATTCTTCTATTGCTTGGAATGGTAAGGTTGGCTATGATTTTGATGATGATGCTATTGGTCCATTTAGATTTAGTAATCCAACAACTTTGCAACTTGGCAGGATTCCAGGAAATGGTGCAGCTCGAGGGGATATTGACTGGAGATTTGATTTGGTTAATTTATCAGACGTGGCTACTATAATAGGAGTTAATCTTACCTTGTTTATAGAAAGTACCAACGCTTCTAATTACATTAATATTACTCATATAGAAAAGAATAGTAGTCAATGGATTGATAACCAGACCGAAAATGAGCAATTTTACAATGATATGGCTAATGGGACTGTTTACTCAAACCTTAATTTGCTAGGTTCAGTTGCTAATACTTCTTATAATCTTTCATTTAACCAACAAGCATTAAACAGTTTAAATTCGTCTTTGTATGGGTCTAAGAGGTTTAGTACTGGTTTATCTACCGATTTGCTAGTTCCTATAATAATTTCAGCGAGAGATCATCCAACTCCAAGTCAAAGACCTTCGCTAACAATTAATTATGGATCTGCGAGTGCTGCTATTGCAATAGGAATCAATAACTCTTTACCAAATAATCCTGTTTCCAGTAATCAGAAGATCTATATTGTAGCTGAAAACGGTCAACATTTTAGAGGTAGCTTTGATAAGGCGACAATAAAGAATAATCAAACTTGGGCATTTAACTTCTATAATACTGGAGAAACTACCATAAATATGAGTTCATTATTAAGAATTGTCAATATATGGCAGAATACTTCGTTAAGTTCTGTTCAAATTACTAGTCAAGTGGAGAATTTCATAAATGCGACAAAGTTCTAAAACTAAAAAGAATCAAAAGAGAACAGCTTTACTAGCTGTGCCAATAATAGTTATATCTTTGATAATTATTGCACAATTAGGACTTTCTCAAACCAAAGTCATAAGTTATACTTCTACACCTATCGATTCAGCATATTTAGAAAAAGCTAAAATTGGACTTAACTTGGAATGCTTGCAAGATTCTCAATGTTCCGAGGATTATGAATGCATAAAGACTGCTTGTGTTCCAAAGGAATCTATTGATATATGCAAAGATATAGCCCTTGCTCCTATGTCTAGACCTTTATTTATTGGAAACTCAATAAATATGCAGAGAGAAGTTTTTACTGAAACCTTACTTCCACATTTACTTGCCGATGGTTCGCTTATCGAATTAATTAATGATGAACCTTTCGAATACAAATACGCTCAAATGCTCTACATTGGGAATAGGAAATTAGTTAATGAAGATGGAAAGACCTTAATAAAAACCCAAAATTCTGATGATTTCCTTTACAAGTATGTTATATATTTCTCACAAGATATGGACTTTTCTAATAAAAATCTTCAAGGACAGGTTCTAAAACTTCTTGGAAAAGAGTATATAATTGGCAGTGAATCTACCGATTCAGATCTTTATCTTATCTCTAATGATAGAAGAATTAGTTTGCAAGATGGAAAAGAGGCTATCGTTGGAAATGAACTAGTAAGTGGAACCAAAGTAAATATGATTAAAGGAGAGAGTGGAGGGATAGTAAGTATTGAAATATTGTTTGATGAAGGTAATGATAAAATAAGTCTTGCTGTAGGAGAGTCTTATTCTGATCCATTATTTAATAGTATAGAACTTAATTTCAATTCTTATTTTGATAAGGCTGGATTAATGATTGGAGGTAAGTGTTAATGAACAAAAAATTCTACATTGGCTCAACACTAATCCTATCCATTATTTTAGCTTCAAT